>JAODGV010000035.1:4257-4960 GCA_025464425.1 Methanosarcinales archaeon
ACTACAAAGCTTGATATGCTCCCAAAATCGACTTATCGCCATAAAAAGCAGGAATGGAAGATAGAAGAGATGCATGAAGAGCTTAAAGGCTATTTTGGACTTGAAGAATGCTATTCAGGTAAAGAAGAGACTTATTACGCACACCTCACAATATGCTATCTACTTTTCCGCGGGGGATCCAAAAAATGCCCTGATTAGTGTATATGCTCTTCAATAAGAAATAGTTTATACCGGCGGGATAATATCCGGGGTGTTACCTGATCCATTATTGACTTTCGGGATGAAGCCCATTAATAGAGTACATTTATATACAGGAAATATAGGTTTAATATCCTTCAATTCAGATACTTTTTAGGAGGGGCAGGATATGGGCGTCAAAGAATGCGAATTATGGGCTGATGTATTTGATGAGAAATTAGATGACTGTTTAGCGCCAGAGCTTTTTGAAGTCGTTAGTGGAGAAGCACACGCTATGTATACCGACCCTTACGAGTTCTTTGTGAGGACTTATTTCATGGTAAATCAGCCGAATATTCTGCGAGACCTGCAAAACCTCTAAAATATCAGGCGTATAGTGTAAATTTCACATTAACAAACCCACCTTAACTCTCCTTTTGCTCACCACCTCACCGGTATCATAATCAACAACCTTAATCTCGACCTCTTCCGGCGGTTCTTCAAATCCCGACAGCCAGCTAAGCCT
>JAODGV010000036.1 GCA_025464425.1 Methanosarcinales archaeon
TTTATAAATATCTTCGGAAGTATGGGTGTTCGGAACTACTGAATACATAGATTGATTTTTATATGAGGAATAAGGAAAGAGAGAGCAATGGCAGCGATACCTTATGGTGACCGTGAGCTGGAAGTATCCATAGAAGGAGCGGAGCTGCTGGAATGGAATATTAAGAGGCACTCCAGACGAAAGAGCGGTATTGAAATAATAAAAGAAGCGATAGAGCACCCTGCGGGCACTAAACGCTTGAGTGAGATGATAGCCACGAGCGGTGATAACAGCAAAATCGTGATTGTTGTGGACGACCATACGAGGGATACACCAACGACCGATATGCTCGATGCGCTGGTTGATGAGATAGGAGATCATATCACGTTGCTCGTAGCCTGTGGTACTCATTCTCCACCTTCTGCTGAAGAACTGAGCCGAATACTTGGTAAGTATGCCCGGCAGTTTGAGGTGGTGGTTCATGATTGTGACGCCCCTGACCTGGTTTATGTGGGCACCACTACCAGAGGTACACCCGTCAAATTGAACAGAACCTATGTTGATGCTGATATAAGGATTCTAACGGGTGATATAACCCTTCATTACTATGCAGGATTTGGCGGCGGGCGGAAGAGTATATTACCCGGAGTGGCGTCACGCGAGACGATAAAGAAGAACCATGCACTGTTGATAGATGAACGAGCGAGAACAGCAAATATAGAAGATAATCCGGTACATCAGGACATGAGTGAGGCTGTGGCATTTGCACCACCGGATTTCGTTCTCAATATCGTTGCCGATGCATCCGGCGAGATAGTCGCGGCGTACGCAGGCGACCTGAACGGAGTATTTGAGCGTGGTATCACAACTGCGAAAGAGCTTTTCTTTCACAAGACGTGCTTATTCGACGCCATGGTGGTGAGTGCAGGCGGTTTTCCCAAGGACAGGAATCTGTATCAGGCGACGAAGGCGATTCAAAACTGTTATAATGCCGTCGTCCCGGGCGGGAGTCTGATACTGGTTGCCGAATGTCGTGAAGGTGTGGGTGATGCATATTTTGAGGAGTGGATGAATCGTTATAATAGCTACGAGGCGGCAGAAGAAGCGATCAGAGCGAACTTCGTACTCGGCGGGCATAAAGCGTTTTATATGCGGAAAGTGATGAAGCATCTCCGGCTTTCGATCGTATCTGAACTCGAGCCAGATCTGTTGCGTGGCTGGGGGATACATGCGTACGAGTCCCTTGATGCCGCCATTGAGAACGAGCTGAAGAGTGACTTTAAAATAGGTATAGTGAGAAATGGTTTAGATATTTTATTAGTTCCGGGTAATATCTAAGAAGTAGCAATGACAAATCTCGCAAAGCAGCGGCGGATCGCAGCAGAGTTGTTGAAGGTAGGTGCGGGGCGGGTATGGATAGACCCCGAAGCAGCAGAAGACGTAGAAGAGGCGATAACAAGAGAAGAGATAAGGGCATTAATAGAAGATGGCGTGATAAAGAAGAAGCAGAAACGCGGCGTTAGCAGAGGTCGAGCGCGGTTGAGAGCGATGAAGAAGGCTTTAGGACGCAGGAAAGGACAAGGCTCAAGGAAAGGCGCGAAGGGTGCTCGCATGAGGCGGAAGCGACAGTGGATCATCAGGATAAGAGCGTTACGGCGCAGATTGAAGGAGCTGAGGGCTGAGGGCGTGATTGACCGTAGCCTGTATCGCAAGCTGTACAATAAAGCGAAAGGTGGCGAGATAAAGAGCGTGGCTCGATTGGAAGCATTAATAGAGCAGGCAGGTGCGAAGTTATAGTATGATAAGAGCGAGCTCAACTGGAGGACCCACATATAGAGTTCCATTCAGGCGAAGAAGGGAAGGTAAGACCGATTATCGTAAACGATTGAAATTACTCATGAGCCACAGACCCCGGGTGGTGATTCGGAGGAGCAATAAGTACATAAGAATACAGATGGTAGAGGCAGATAAGCATGGTGATCGGACATTTGTGGATGTGAGTTCCGCGAAGTTGCGAGAATACGGCTACGAGCGGTGCGGCAAGAACCTGCCAGCAGCGTATCTTACCGGGTTATTATTCGGTAAACGAGCGAAGGAATCTGGATTTGAAGAGGCTATTCTCGATATCGGACTCCACACACCCGTACATGGCTCTCGTGTATTCGCAGCACTGAAAGGTATTGTTGATGCCGGTCTGGATGTGCCACATGATCCCGTTGTATTCCCACCCGATGAGAGGATTAGAGGCGAGCATATCGGTGATTCTTCTATCATTGATAGTTTTGAATTAGTAAAGGAGAGGATATTAACGGATGGCGGGAATAAGGCATGATGATGAGGAGGAATGGGTACCTGTAACGAAACTGGGTAAACTGGTGAAGAGCGGTGAGATAAAGACGATAGATGAGGCGCTCAGGTCACGATTCCCGATAAAGGAGTACCAGATAATAGAGACGCTGCTGCCTGATCTCAGTGAGGAGGTTCTGGATATCAACATGGTGCAGCGAATGACCGATTCCGGGCGGAGGATCAAGTTCAGAGTATGTGTGATCGTGGGCAATAAGGATGGATATCTCGGTATAGGGCTGGGTAAAGATGCTCTGGTACGCAACAGTATATTGAAAGCGACGAGGGCGGCGGAGTTGAATCTCCATTATATAGAACGTGGATGCGGTTCGTGGGAGTGCAACTGTGATGAGAAGCATTCGTTACCGTTCGCGGTGCGAGGCAAATCCGGTGGTGTGGAGATAACACTGAAACCGGCACCACGTGGACTGGGACTCGCAGCCGGGGACACACCGAAGAAGGTACTGGAATTCGCGGGCATAAAGGATGTATGGACGAAGACGAGGGGTAGTACCCGCACAACGTTCAATCTCGCCATGGCAACCTTCAATGCGCTTGTGAAGACATCATCAATAAAGAGATGACGGTATACGCGATAGTGAAACTGAGAGGAAGCGTAGGTATAAAGCCGGACATAAGGTACACACTGGAGCTACTCCGGCTGCACAGGGTGAACCACTGCGTGATAGTGGAGGATAACGATTATTATCGAGGTATGATAAAGAAAGTGAAGGATTACGTTGCATGGGGCGAGATCTCGGAGGATATGCTGGAACTGTTATTGAAGCGACGTGGTAGATTGAAGGGTGGCATGAGATTGACGGAGGATTACTTGCGTGAGAACACGCCTTTTGAATCGTTCAAAGCGCTGGCACATGCTATTTATTCATGCGAAGTGAAGATGAAAGACCTGATTGTGTATGGAATTAAACCCGTTCTCAGGTTGCATCCGCCACGTAAAGGGCATCGTGGTATCAAGAAGAGTGTGAAGCAGGGTGGCGAGCTCGGATATCACGGTACTGAAATAAACGAGCTGCTGTACAGGATGAGATAGGTGTATAAATAAAAAAGGGGGAGATTTATGGTTCTACTTCAAACCGTGTATCTCTGATATCTCCCCAATATGGCAGACTGTACAGGGTTTACCCCTTGAAAGGTGTATCTCCACGAGTCTTCCTTCGCTTGGCTTCGTCGGATCTGGATAGCCATGACACAGCTCACAGGTTGTACCGCCGGGTCCTTTCTCCGGTATCGTCGGTATCTTACCATGGCATACCACACATCCTACGGTTGCAGGGTGTACAGTATGCACAGTAGCGTTCCCATCCTTGCCACCATGACAGCCTTTCGCAAGGTTCGGCTTGTCCGCGTAGTCAAAACAGCCTGGCTTTCCATTTACCAGCAGTCCTCCCTTTACGTGCGCTTCTAACTCAGCCGTTGACTCACGTTTGTGACACATGTCACAACTGGTCTCGACCGGTGGCTTCGCCTCTACTGGAGTTGGTGTCGGCGTTGGTTTTGGTGTAGGTTTTGGTGTCGGAATCGGTGTTGCAGGTGGAGGCGTCTCCACAGGTTTCTCCACACAGCCTGCCAGTGCCACCACCAATACTACTCCAATGATAGCCACTATTAATTTCTTATTCATTTCACACCACTGTATTCGTATTTGCTCCTGGCATTATAAAAACTTTTCTATTTTGATCTTGATTTGTCTCAGGAGCAGCACAGAACGCCTATTTCGACAGCTCGAAAGTTATTGTAAGGTGATATACCACCACCATCGTCTCATAAAAATCCTATATTATAAAGGAGTTATGGCTTTTGAGATGGCGATGATGAAGGCGGTATGGGAGCTGACGAGGTGCGAGCACGGGATGATGTACGGAATTGGAGTGCTGATCGGGATACTCTTAGGCGGTGGTAGCACAATAATAGCGGCAATTCTTGGCTTCCTCACCGCTTTATTCATCCAGGCAGGTACATTCGCATTGAACGATTATTGTGACCTGGAGAGCGATATAGCGAATAACCGGCTGGATAGACCCTTAGTGCGAGGCGCTCTGAGTAAGGAGTTTGCTTTTATGGTTGCATGTGTGGCGACTCTACTCGGTATTCTGGCTTCTTTTGTGCTCACTTTACTCATGGGTGAACTCACGCTATTCCTCGTGGCATCCTTGCTTGCTGCACTTGGTATTCTCTATGATCTAAAAATGAAGGAGCTGTTTGTTGTTAGTAATTTATACATCGCATTCACAATGGCAGTGCCTTTCATATATGGCGGGTTAATTGCGGGCTATATAGATGAAGGGCTCTTAACTCTGGCGTTTATCGCGTTACTCACGGGCTTTGGGCGCGAGGTCATGAAGGATATAGCAGATATGGAGGGGGATGCGCTGAGGGGAGTTAAGAGTATCGCGCGGGTGTGCGGCATAAGAACTGCGAAGCTGGTAACGACAATATCTTATGCGAGTGCAGCGGGATTGAGTGTGGTCCCATTCTTTCTGCAAACCACGAATTATTATCTCGATCCGGTGTTTATGACCCTGGTTGGCGGTACAGATATACTGCTGGTTCATACAATCGTCATGTTGTGGAATCGGGAAGTGGATTACATGCGATTGAGGCAGGAGACGCTGATCGCAATAGCTATCGGGCTGCTCGCTTTCGTGTGTGGCGCTATTTTGTGATTCGGGATTTTCGCACTACAAATACACAATGGTATATTCAATAACATCACAATGTTTGACGATGCATTGCGATTCAAAAGAAAGTACAGCACAGGGTCTATTTCAGAGTGATTCCCACCGCGCGTTTTATCAATCGCTCAATCTCAGTTGCACCTTCCTTCGTTGGTCCACGCTTGTCCGGTATTTCTACGATGATCGGTGTAACATCGCTTTTATTCTCATTTATCTCCCTTATCATGGCTCGAACATGCGATTCCGCAGCAAGACGTTCATTAATGAGTATGAAGGTGGTACCATCGCGTACCAGTTTATCGAGTAAGCGAACAATCTCAACACCGTCCTGCCCCACTTCGTATGTATGGCGCACACCTGCGAGTCGAAATCCAATGGCTGTTTCCCGATCACCAATAACCGCAATCATTCGTTCATGCCTCACCATGAAACAAAGTGCGTGCCACGTGCTCCCTCAATTCAGATGATAGTCGCTTCATTCGCTCTTCAAACGTGTTGTTCACCTCTATCTTACCGTCTGTTCTCCGCACTATCACGCCACCAGCCGTTTTTATCCGCTCCTTTGAGATGGTAATCTTAATGTCACCGCCAGTCTCACGTGCTATCGCATCCAGTATTTCATCGGTCACAAAGCTGGTATCATCGGCACTGAGGAGTACTTCCAGCTCCTCGTTACCCGTGCCACCGGTGATACTCATAACTCCTTCCTTGATCAAACCAGCCAGAATATCCGAATATGTGATGCTCTTAAACCCCGATTCCTTTATCTGCGGTAACCGCTTCAAAGATTCATCAAATACGCGCTTTATCGCCGCCTCCTCCATCTCCCAGCGTAACTTCTTCGCAGCCAGCCGCTTCGACCTGATGATTCGCTCTTTATTCTCCGCCGCTCTGGCGCGTTCGGCATCAATATATTGCTTCTTCCGCGCTTCTATATCTGCCTTCGCGCTATTTAACCGCGCTTCCACCTGTTCCCGCGCTTCCCTTAATATCCGCTCCTGCTCCTCTCGCGCATCCTCCATTATCCGCTTCACTATCTCAGAAGCACCCACAAGGCATCACCTACACCAGTCCAAGAATCCGAGAGAGTACACTATCTACGGCACTATCCAGCCGTTTCTCGGCGGTTGCACGCCGTTTCTCCAGCTCGTCCTTCGCCTCTTTGAGTATAACATCGCCAGCTTCTTCGCCCTCCTTCGCATAACTCTCTGCTATCTCCTTCGCTTTACGCTCCATATCTATCTTCGCCTCCTCCTCCAGCTTCTTTATCGCCGCATCCGCCTCTCGCATTATGGTTGCAGCCTGCACCTTCGCCTCTTCGATCTTTTTACGCGCTTCCTCCTCTGCCTCTCTTATCTCTTTCAGTGCTTCTACCGCCATGGCTCTTAGATTCAAGAATTTTTATTCGTTAATAAAACTTTCTCATAATTAGGAATACTTCTAATAAAGGGATAGCAAAGACAATGAACAGGGGGATAAAGGTTTCGACGGGTGATTTTGAAATGGTTTTTCGTGTTGCAAAATTTTATAAGATTGGATATGTCAATAGTTGCATCCTTAACGAGAAGAATCATGCTCTGTGGTCGCGGTCAGCTTATGGTCGCTTTCCCCTTGATTATCTGCTATGAAACCGGTATAATAGCTGCGAGCATTGTTGCTAAGAGACGTCAGTAAAAAATCGGTGCTCAGCCCTCTAAATCCGAGGAGACCAGTTCATTCTTGATGCTGTATATTTGTCTATATTTGTGTATGTTCGTGCATAAATCAGGCAACCTGTCATATCCATCACATCTCCTCCGGTGCTTCTATACCCAGCACAGACAGCACGTCATGCAGAACTCGCATCGTGCATTCCACGAGAACCAGTCTCGCAGCCCGCAATTCTTCATCTGCATTCAGTACCGGGCAGTTCTTATAAAATATATTGAACAGCTCAGCGAGCTCCCTCGCATATCTCGCAACCGGATGCAGTTTCAGCTCACGTGCTGCATTCTCCAGTACATACTCAAAGGTTGAGAGCTTCTTTATCAGCGCTACTTCGCTATCAGCACGTAACAGAGACAGATCAGCAGACTCAGGAACGGTAATGCCCTCGTCACGCGCCACACGTAATATACTGCATGCACGTGCATGGGCATACTGCACGAAGGGCGCACCCTTCTTCTCTATGTCCAGCGCCTCCTCGAGATCGAATATCATATGCTTCTCTGGCGAGACCTTCACCATGTCATAACGCAGTGCCCCTATCCCGACAATCCTCGCGATCTCTCGCTTCTTATCCTCGCTAAGGTCGCTTCTACGCTTATCCACCTCCTCATATGCTCGCTCTTCTATCTTGTCCATCAGCTCATCCGCCGAGATGTATCGCCCGGCACGCGTGGATAGCGAACCAGAAGGCAAAGATACGAACTCAAAGATGACGAATTCCGGCAGTACTTTCACACCCAGCAGAATTAGCGCTTTTCGTAATTGCTGTGATACCAGCTCGTGGTCTTTACCAAAGACGTCAATCATTCTATCACATCGCGCGCTCTTCCACCGATGGTACGCGAGATCACGTGTGGTATAAAGCGAAGTCCCATCTCTACGCTGAATCACCAGTTCCTTATCTATGCCTTCTAATTGCAGCATAATAGCAGAACCTTCATATTTTAGCTCACCTTTACGCTTTAACTCCTCTATTATACGTGCAACATCACCGGTACGCACGAATCTACTCTCAAAAACGAAGAGGTCATGCTTGATATTCAACCTGTGGAGAGATGCTTTTATACCTGCAAGACATCTCTGAACCGCTTCCTCGTAACGCTTCATCACCGCTTCATCGCCAGTCTCATACCGCTTCATCAGCGCTTCTACTTCGCTCTGATATGTAGCATCGGACTCCAGCATCCGATTTGCTGCAATATATGCATCTGCTACTGCATGGTCGCCCTTCTTATCTGTATTAAGCCCGAAGCGAGAGACGCCCCATACAGCAACCGCAACCTGCCTGCCCATATCATTCACGTAATACTGTGTCTCCACACGGTAGCCTGAGCGCTTCAACACACGTGCGAGTGTATCACCTATTATAGCGTTCCTGAGATGCCCTATATGCAGTGGTCCATCCGGGTTCGCAGAGGTATGCTCTATTATTATCTTCGTATCACGCTTATCCACATCCACGGTATTACCCGCTTTTATACGCTCAAGAGTGGCATTCAGGAACGAATCACTGACATAGAAGTTGATATACGGACCCATAGCAGCCACTTCAGATATAAGCGTACGGTTAGCTGGGGGTATGCTAATATTACGGACGATATCGTCCGCGATAACAGCGGGCGGCTTTCTGTATCTGGCGGCTAAGGAGAATGCGATTCTGGATGTGATATCCGCATGTTCACTCGTCTCTAATTCCAGCGCGCGATGCTCATACGATGCTTTATCCAGTGCAGCCTTCAGTACATGCTCTACTTCCCGCTTGAATTGAAGAAACATCCGTCTTGATTTTGAATGTAATCTTTGGGATAAATAAAAGAATGTGTGAGTAGAGCAGTCACCAGCCAGCGTTCGTGGTTTCTCCTGCTGATGTTGATGTTTTGCATCAATTATTTTATCCCTGAGTATCTGACGGTGGTATCCAGTTCCAGTAATCCTTTATATATAACAATTGTTATATAAAGAAGTGGTGATAATATGGAGGAAAAAGTGAGGGAGGTAATAGAAAAAGATGTGAGACCGCTTTTAGCGATGGAAGGCGG
>JAODGV010000037.1 GCA_025464425.1 Methanosarcinales archaeon
GCAGAGGTAACACCTTCTCATAAACTCTTCACTATAACTCCCGATCTGGATATAAAAGAGGTTGAATGCCGGGCATTGAAGCCGGGAGATTATCTCGTAATGCCGAGGAAGATATCTTTCAGGGGTGAGCGGCAGAAACTGGATGGCAAGACCTTTGATGAAGAGCGAGTTTGTGATGATGGGGTCTTAGAAGAGATACCTGAACTCATTGATGAAATAGTGAACGAAAAGGAGATAACAAAGAAAGAACTCGCATATAATTTGGGTGTGTCTTACGATGTTCTGATAGGATATTACCGGAAAAGAAATAGACCAACCGTATCATTCGTGCGGAAGCTGCATGAACTCGCAGGGAAAACAGTGAAGATAAGAGAAGTGAAAGGAGAGAGAACAAGTAAAATGATGAAAATACCGGATGAATGTGACAGTGACTTCGCAGAGTTCCTCGGATTCGTGATTGGGGATGGCTCGCTCAAACCGGGACGTGTTGAATTCTATAATAACGATGAACTCATGAGGAACAGATTTGAGCATTTAGCCAAGAAGCTCTTTGGACTCACTGCAAAGCATAGGCACTGTAATACGGTGGAGTGCTCTATCATAAACAGTTCGGTGCTCGTCCGGCTTTTGAAGCACCTTGGCGTTCCCGGTGAGCGTAAATCTGCATCTTGCAGGGTGCCAGACGTGGTGATGAAATCGCCAGATGAGATAGCGGGCAGATTCCTCGGCGCTTACTTCGCTTCTGACGGCTATGTGGGCGAGAACGAATTGGAGATAGCAACGGCAAGCAAAGAGATGCAAATCTGCATATCTTACCTATTGCTCAGGTTCGGTATCCTGCATACCTTAGAGGAGCGTGTTATTGATGGTAAAACATATTACCGGATATTTATAAGGGGCAAGGATGAAATAAAGCGATTTTACGAAGATTGCAACTGTGGTGTGGAATTTGAGAAATTCAGGAAGATAAGGGAATATCTTGAAGATGGGAGGAGGACCTACACGGCAATAGACATTGTGCCCGCATCGGCTGAGTTTTTAAAACGCGCATACGAAGCTATGGGACGACCGCATTCGGAATTGGAGGCTTTGGGTGTGAATACATCCAATTATTTTGGAATGGCGGGTAAAGAGAGGATGAGCGTTCACACATTTAAGAAATTCTCTCAGCTGTCAGCGGCTGCAAAGTTGAAAATGATTGCTGAGACTCTGGACTATGTCTTTTACGATGAGATCACCGAGATAGAGAAGGTTGAGGGTGAGATGGACGTTTATGACCTCGTGGTTCCGGGTTCGCATAATTTTGTCGCGGGCTTTGGACCCATGGTTCTTCACAATACAGTCATGCAACATCAGCTGGCGAGATGGGCAGATTCGCAGGTGATTGTTTATATCGGCTGTGGTGAACGTGGTAATGAGATGACAGAAGTGCTGGAGGACTTCCCTGAGCTTAGAGACCCGTATACAGGTAAGACACTCATGGAACGGTCCACACTCATTGCGAACACATCGAACATGCCAGTAGCGGCAAGAGAAGCTTCCATATATACCGGTATCACCATTGCGGAGTATTATCGTGATATGGGCTATGACGTGGCGATACAGGCAGATTCCACATCGAGATGGGCGGAGGCACTGCGTGAGATCTCTGGCAGACTGGAGGAGATGCCGGGCGAGGAGGGTTATCCCGCATATCTCGCAGCACGATTATCCGATTTCTACGAGCGAGCGGGTCGTGTAAGAACTTTAGGGTCTGATGAAAGGATAGGTTCCGTAACGGTGGTAGGGGCGGTATCACCGCCAGGTGGCGATTTCTCCGAGCCTGTAACACAGAATACGCTACGTGTGGTCGGCAATTTCTGGGCACTCGATTCCTCTCTGGCTGACAGGAGGCATTTCCCGGCTATAAGCTGGTTACGCAGTTATTCGCTTTACATCGGATACCTGAGAGAGTGGTTCAATACGCATGCAGGTCCCGACTTCATGGATCAGCGAGAAGAGATGATGAGCTTGTTACAGAAGGAGGCGGAACTGCAGGAGATAGTACAGCTCGTTGGTGCCGATGCCCTACCGCCGAGAGAGCGTGGTACACTGGAAGTGGCAAGGATGATAAGAGAGGATTTCCTGCAGCAGAACGCGTACCACAAGGTGGATTCATATTGCTCGCTGGAGAAGCAGTATCTGATGGCGAAAGTGATACTCCAGTGGTATGATAATGCGAAGGAAGCGATAGAGGAGGGCATAAGTATAGAGAAACTGGAG
This sequence comes from Methanosarcinales archaeon, assembly GCA_025464425.1. Classification (GTDB taxonomy): domain Archaea; phylum Halobacteriota; class Syntropharchaeia; order Alkanophagales; family Methanospirareceae; genus G60ANME1. The sequence goes on from JAODGV010000037.1 coordinate 2,263, forward strand.
ACGATGCGAATAAAGGATGTGATAGCGCGGATGAAGTACATAAAGAATGAGGAGTTCAGTGCGAAGTACGAGGAGATAATGAAGGCTATGAAGGATGAATTTGAAGCTTTGAGGAGTAATAAATCCAGATAAAACCACTTCATATACACATCATAACTTTCTCTGGATGGAAAAATAAAGAGCAACCCAACTGAAGGCTTAAGAGATGGAACCAGTAAGGCATATATTTTTTGCTCTTTTTCTATTGCTGCTCGTTGTCATAGCCGGTACTCTTGGCTTCGTCTATCTTGAGGGGCTCTCGCCTTTCGACTCATTTTATATGACCATCGTCACCATCACCACTGTTGGATATGGTGATATAATACCTGTGAGTTTCTATGGACGGGTATTCACAACAGGATTAATTATAGCAGGTGTTGGTATAACCTTATACGCACTGATAGAGACAATAGAAGTGGTAATAGAAGGGCGATTGCATGAAGCTTTTGGCGTTGTCAGGGTGAAGAGGAGTGTGGCGAAGATGAGGAATCACATGGTAATATGCGGTGGTGGGCGCACCGGTAAAGTAATTATGGACGAATTCAAAGTAGAAGGGCTGGATTTCGCAGTGATCGAGCAGGACGAGGAAGTTGCGAAAGGGCTGAAGAAGAAGGGGATACCGGTTGTCGTGGGAGATGCGACGCAGGATGAGGTTCTGAAGGAAGCGGGAGTGGAACGCGCCTCCGGGCTGGTCTCCACTCTACCCTCCGATTGCAGTAACCTGCTGCTATGCATAACGGCAAAGAGCCTGAATAATGACCTTGAGATAGTGACGAGGGCGAGTTCAGAGGAAGCTGCCAGGCGATTATACCGGATAGGGGTGAAGAAGGTGGTGATTGTTGAGGAGATAGGTGGCAGGAGGCTGGCGAGGAGTCTGATAAAGCCCGCTGTTGTTGATTTCCTTGAGCTCGTATCGAAGACCGGTGAAACTTCCTTAGAGACTTTTAAGGTCGAGCCCGGGGCTAAGATAGCGAAGAAGAAGGTGAAGGATTTGCGTATAAAAGAGAAGCTGGGTGCAATAATAATCGCGATAATACGGGGGGACAGGATATTATCGAATGTGGGACCTGAGGATGAGATACTGGAGGGCGATACGGTGGTGGTGATAGGGAAGCGGAAATCACTGGACAAACTCGACCTCGTTCTGGGTAATATGTGATATGACCGGAGTTTGCACCCTCCCGGGTTTTCTCTGATACGTCTTCAAAGTTCCGCTTTCAGCCGTGCGAGCTTACGCATTGCCGCTGCAATTGCAGCTGCTCTCGTGGCACCTGTACCCATGCATGATGCCACCGGCTGACCTGCTCTAATGACTCGCCCATCCGGTGGGATGTCCACAAAGCCATCCTCAAATTTTATGCTGGCTACTACGTCACGTTCGGCATAGAGGATGAGCTTTACTGCGTATCTCTGTGTGGCGATTCTATCGGGTAGCGAGCCACTTCTTACCGCTTTTACCACTGCATCCACGAGATTCAGTCCGGTAGAGAGCTCTATGGTATCGAGACTGCCCTGAAAACGCGGATTCACTTCTATCAGGAATGGCTGTCCTTCGTTCGATATGACGAAATCGAACCCATTGGTGCCTTTCAGCCCGAATTCGAGCGTTAAGAACTCCGCTATCTCGCACATACGCCCGGAAGCCTGCGAGACGAGCGGCGTGATATTGCCGCAATAAGCGAACGTGCCCGGTGCATGCAACGAATCCATACCGATCAACTGCTCATTCACACTGACTGATATGACTTCTTTACCCGTTGAGAGTGTGGAGACCGATGCGTGTCTACCTTTTATATATTCCTGGCATATGAAGTCAGAGCCTGAATCTTCAAATACTGCTAAATCATTCTCATTCATGCACAGTACATTCTTTGTACCGCCGCCACCATAGATTGGCTTCACCACCACCGGGTAGCTCAGCTTTCGATACTTCATATCCTCCATGATACATGTACGGGGATGAGGCACGTTCAGCTCATCAAGCCGGGCTGCCAGCCATGCTTTATTCGATACCTGACGCATCCTGCCGGGTGGATTACCCAGTATCTTATCCTCGGTTATGAATCCCGGATCCGCAGCTTCCAGACCCGAGCCGAATAAGATGCCATCCACAGCCTCAACCACATGTTTGATGCTCGTGATGTCTTCCAGCGGCATGTATCGCTCTGCACATCTTATCGTATCATCGTCACCGAACGCATCAGCAGCGTACATCTCATAGCCCGCACCTGTGCCTGAGCAAACTATATGCCGGACTGAATACCCGATCGCCAGTATCTTCTCTACTGGCTTATTCCTTCCTTTCCTTCCCATTTCTTTTCTTTTCATCCCGTCAACGAAATCATAATTTTTAATGTGGTCTGAGGTATATTCTTATTCATAATGTCGTGTGGTATCTGGCTGAAGGAGATAATACTTGAGAATTTCATGTCATATGAATATGCGAGAATACCACTCAAACCCGGGTTGAATTTGATTTCAGGACCGAATGGTGCGGGTAAATCGTCCATATTACTCGCAATTTCCGTCGCACTCGGGCAGATCTATACGGAGAGGAGCAGGCGATTGAAGGATCTCATAAGACGTGGTGAGGATATAGCGCGAATCACGCTCGCATTTGACAACCGTAAAATAGATGGGATGCGCCCGATCAGTTTCTCAGACGCCGATACATTCCTGCTCTCACGCTACCTGCGCAGAGATGGTAACTACTGGTGGGAAGCGGATTATCGGCGTGTGAGCTATGAGGAGGTCAGCCGGTTATTCAAAGAGTTTGGACTGGATCCGAACAATATGCTGATAATAATGCACCAGAACACGATGGAACAGTTCTGTCTGACGACACCACAGCAGAAGCTGAAACTACTGGAGGATGCGGTTGGATTCAGTAAATACCGTGAGCGTGTGATAGAAGCCAGGAACCGGCTGGAATCAATCATAAGCGAGGATGAGTCAATCACAGCGCTGTTAGGCAAAGCAGAGGAGAGCCTTGGTTACTGGAAAGAGATGCACGATAAATATTTACTGCGTAAGGAGCTCACAGCGCGGCTGGATTGGCTGAAGCGAGAGGCGATATGGGCGCGGATATTGAAACAGGAATCGGTACAGAGTGCGCTTGAGGAGCGACTGAAGTTGAAGGAACGGGCACTTGATGTGAATGCAGAGGAGATAGAGCGTACGGAGAAGAGTATAAAGCAATGGCGTGATAAGCTCGATTCGTGGAAGACGGGCATGAAAGAAGCGTTTTACGAGCTACTGCAGCACGAGAAGGAGGCGACGAGCATCGAAGATTTGATCACGCATCTGCAGGAGATGGAGGCGCTCCTGAGTGAGCTTGGCAGGTATGAAGAGGTGGAGCGATGGCGCATGAGGGAGAAGGAAGCGGAACGCAGACTGGAACAGCTGAGAGAGATGATCATGAGAGCCCAGAGCGATCTCGGTGCACTTGAACGAACCATAGAGCTCAATCTTGACACATACATAAGCTATTGTGTGAAAGGGGAAGTGTTGAAGATCAAACGAGAACTGATCGAGAGTGATATAAAGGAGATCAAAGTCGAGCTGGAGAAGGTGAGTCGTAAATTACGTGAATTAGAGCCGCTACGTAAGAATGCGGGCGAGAGGATAGAGACCGAACGTAAGCAGAGCGAGATCGAGCATGAGATAGAACTGATAAAAGCGAAGATAGAAGCTCTCGGTGATATACCAGCCGAGACAGAGGATATATATTCGTCGTATGGCAAACTGTACGAGGAACTGAAGGCTAAAGCGGAGGTGGTAGCGACGAACAGGCGAGAGGGGCTGAAGGAGCTGGAAACGCGTACAAAAGTCTGGCGTGACGCTATTATGGAACTATTAAACTCGGTGAATCGCTCTTTTCAGGAGATCATGGCGTGTATAGGAGCAACCGGTATGGCACGCCTGGTCAATCCGGATGACATCGAGGATGCGGGACTGGAACTCTATGTGGGATTTCGTGGTTCTCCACCGGTGCTCTTCGATTATTATACGCAGAGTGGCGGAGAGAAGACGGCTTCGATAATGGCTTTCCTGCTCGCTATACAGCAACTCATACGCTCACCGTTCAGAGCGGTGGATGAGTTCGACATACACATGGATCCACATAACAGGGAGGAGATATACAGGAAGATGGTCTCGTTGATGCGAGATGCTGAATGTCTGCTGATAACACCGGGTCAGCTGACCGTGAGTGACCCGAGTGTGCACGTGATAGTTGTACAGAAGACGCGGGGCAAATCAGAGGTGAAAGAGGTGAAGCCGGTATAGAGCGTTTTACCTGATCATGGTATATACGGGCACCATGGCTCTTCCGCCAGATAATCGCCTTTCAAATCCTCAGGCTCGTGCAGACCGCCGCAGAAATCCATGAAGCCGGTTAAACCATATGCACGAGCGCGACAGCCGCCACATATAGAACGGTACTCACAAGTGCCACACTTGCCCCTGAGATTATCAAAATCACGCAGGTCGCGTAGCACCGGTGAATTGAACCATATCTCACGGAATGGCGTATCGCGGATATTACCCAGTTTTAATGGCAGATATGGACATGGAGTGACCTCACCGGTGGGGTATATACGGCAATAGTAAAGTCCGGCAATGCAGCCACGAGTACAGTGGCGCACATCCAGCCCCTTCTGTGATGCGATCCGCATGAATTGAGGCGCACAGACCGGTCGCACATCCAGTCTGTACTTCGCCTCTGCCACCATGTCCAGCACACCCTCTATCATACGTTCATACATCTCCGGTGAGATATCCTCTATTCTGACACCTCTACCCGTGGGCACGAGGAAGAAGAGGTGGAATGCAGTTGCGCCGGCATCCTCTGCCAGTGCCATTATATCCTCTATCTCATCGTAGTTCTGCTGTGTCACCGTCGTATTCACCTGAACAGATATACCATGCGCCCTGCAAGCTGCGATGCCATCCATTGCACGCTTCCAGGCACCATTTAGACCACGGAATTCGTCATGCCGCTCCGGTATCGCGGAATCAATACTGATAGCCACCGCTCTTATCCCGCTTGCTTCCAGTTCCGCGGCGACCGAATCGGTAATCAATGTCCCGTTGGTGCCCATAGCGGCGATCAAGCCTTTACTGGTGGCATATTGCACGAGTTCAAAGATATCATGGCGGAGTAAAGGCTCACCTCCACTGAATATGAGTATCGGCTTACTCAATTCCGCAATCTGGTCAATGAGCATCCGCCCTTCTTCTGTGCTCAGTTCATCCCCCACCGCACTCTCCCGCGCATCAATATAACAGTGCGGGCAGTGAAGATTACACCTGAAGGTCGTGTTCCATGAGATCAATCTCGGCAAAAATACGGTCATACCTTAAATGCCCCCTTTATCATATGCAACACTTCTCTTATACCCCTTTTGCGAGTATGAATTATATTTTTTCTCTTTCTCGCTCTTCCCCCGCTCTCACATTCTTATAAGTATATGCATCTGCATATATATATTCATATGTACCGGCATAGATTTATTGGAAATCAATATAAAAATACGGATTTTATATAGTATCGGTGAGCATGGTGAAAGCGAGAATATTGCTGATGGTTCTGGGAATCATGGTGCTTATCGCATTGGGACTGTTCCTGTATGAACGGAATACGATGGGATTCTACTTCCTGTATGGCGCGCTGGGTGTCGGTTTCTTCGTGCTCGCCACCAATGTACTGTCCATGATACAGAAGGAGGGTAAGCAAGATGATTGAAGTATTGAACATACCACCGGTACTGGTCTATCTTTTAGGAGCAGCGTTGATACCACTCTTAGGCAGGGGTAGGGCGAGGAAATTGCTTCTTCTTGCCGTGGCTATTATCGGACTGGCGTGCTCATTATCACTGAAAACGCAGACGAGCTGGATAGTTCCGCTCTCAGGATTTGAGCTGGTCTTCCTCCATGCAGATCGGCTGAGCCTGATAATGGGCTACATATTCTCGTTCATCGGTGCGGCAGCGATAATATATTCACTGGACGTTGTGAAGGAGAGTGGTGAGTACATATGCGGGCTTTTATATCTGGGAAGTGCACTGGGTGCGGTATTTGCCGGTGATTTCTTCACCCTGTATATATTCTGGGAGATAATGGCGTTTTCTTCGCTCGGTTTGATATGGTACTCGCGTACGGAGCGTGCGAAGAATGCAGGGATGCGATATATCCTGTTCCATCTATTCGGTGGCTGTGCCTTCCTCGCTGGTATAATCATCCATTTCATGAATACCGGT
>JAODGV010000038.1:0-910 GCA_025464425.1 Methanosarcinales archaeon
TGGATATCGTTTATTTCTTCCCGATAATATATACCGCTTTCTTTGGTAAGCCGGAGGTATGGGCGGATGGAGATGGTGAAATAAAGGAAGCGAATCTCTTCATGCTCGTGCCATTGACCTTAACTGCGATTTTCTCCATCATATTCTGCCTCTTCCCGGACACATTTCATATACTGGAGCTCGCAAGGAGAGCAGTTGCAGATTTAGGAGGTGTGTGAATGAAGATAGAGCAGAAGCATCTGTTCCTCATGCTGTATATCGGTATCTTCCTGAGTATTCTCGCTGGTATACTCGTTCACCTGTTTTTACATCCACATCCCCACTTCTGGTGGGAGGAGATACCGGTCTTCAGCGCTATCTACGGCTTTATTGGCTGTATTGTCATTATCATCGCATCAAAAGCACTCGGACATTACCTGCTTCAGAAGGAGGAGGATTACTATGAGAAGCACTGAAGGATCCATGGGGGGTGATGAGGAGCAGTGATTGAGTGGTTCCATCCCGGATTCATATATCTCTTTGGTGCATTTTTAGTGCCGCTTCTGAAGGGTAAAGAGGGACTGAAGCGGGCATATATACTTTTACTCCCTGCAATAGCGTTTGTCAATCTCCTGCTAATCTCTAAGGGTGTTCTTCTCTCAGAGGGGAGGACATGGATACTCACATTCATGGGTTATGAGCTCATCCTCGGCAGAATAGACCGACTGAGCATGGTATTCGCATATATATTCGTGATTGCTTCGTTTTGCATGTTCCTCTATGCGCTACATATAAGAGAGGACTGGCAGCACGTATCCGCATTTCTGTATGTGGGTAGCACGCTCGGAGTGGTCTTCGCCGGTGACCTCTTCACACTGTTCTTCTTCTGGGAGATGATGGCGTGGACATCGCTGTTTTTAATCTGGTATGG
>JAODGV010000038.1:978-9370 GCA_025464425.1 Methanosarcinales archaeon
CGGCTTTCGGTGCGGGATTCCGGTATATCATGGTGCATTCCTTTGGCGGTATATGCCTCTTAGCCGGGATTCTGATACACCTCCAGAACGGTGGCTCACTCGATTTTGAGTCTTTTGCATGGGGTCTTGGTAGTGAGTATCTGGCTTCTTATCTGGTATTCCTCGCTTTTATCATAAATGCCGCGGTCCCGCCCTTAGGCGCATGGCTGGCGGATGCATATCCAGAAGCGAGTGTTACCGGTGCGGTCTTTTTAACGGCATTCACGACGAAGAGTGCGATATACGTGCTGATAAGGGGTTTTCCGGGTGTTGAAATTTTGATATGGCTGGGAGCGATAATGGCGCTGTATGGAGTCGTCTTCGCAGTGCTTGAGAACGATATAAGAAGACTCCTCGCATACCACATCATCTCGCAGGTGGGCTATATGGTATGCGGTGTGGGTATGGGAGTAATTGGCACCGCAGCGGGTGAAATGGCGATAAACGGCGCTGCTGCTCATGCATTCTGCCATATTCTCTACAAGGCACTGCTTTTCATGGGTATGGGTGCGGTGATAGAGGTGACAGGCAGGAGGAAACTGACCGAGCTGGGCGGGATATACAGGTATATGCCCATTACTTTCCACCTTTATATGGTGGGTGCCTATTCAATCTCCGGATTCCCGCTATTTAATGGATTTGTGAGTAAAACAATGGTTGTTCACGCTTCTGCGCTCTGGAATTATCCAGTTATATGGCTGATGCTTGAAGGTGCTTCCATAGGAACCTTCCTGCATACGGGTTTGAAGCTCCCGTGGGGCGTATGGTTTGCGAGGGATACCCCGGTATGCGATGCGAGGGAGCCACCCAGGAACATGCTCGCTGCAATGGGCATAACCGCATTTTTATGCACCCTGCTCGGGGTGTATCCAAAGATACTGTACGATATTCTCCCTTATCCCGTCCATTATGAACCTTATGCTGCGGGTCACGTGGTGGGGATGAGCCAGCTTCTTATCTTCACATTTGTGGCGTTCTGGCTATTAAGGGGGATGCTCCATGGCACACCCACCATCACGCTCGATACCGATTGGTTCTACCGTATACCGGGTAAGAGGGTGATAAGGTTCTGCGAAGGACCGCTGATGGCGTTCGCAGAGCATATTGACCGTGATGTAATGAAAATTGCGGGTTTCTTCCGTGCTATGCCATCAATGACGCAGACAGCGGTTGAGAACCGTATAGATAACGTATTCCACGTGGGAGTTCCAGTGTTACTCAACTTCGAGGGGATATATAACAGGATAAGGAGTATAAAAGTCAGGGAGTTATCGTTCAATTTGATTTACATCCTCATTGCCATGCTGCTCCTCCTCATATTCATATTGTCGGGGGTGGTGATGAGATGATGCCCTATATTCTCCTCCAGACGATAATAATACCGGTTATAGCCGCTCTGTTCATCCTCCTGACACGGCGTAAAACGGGTAAGATAGCAGGATTGATCGCTGGTATAGCACTCTTATACACCACTTCTCTACTCTGCATCGTGGGCATCAGGGTCTATCATGGCGGTGTAATCAGGGAGGCATTCGTATGGGGTCCCTATGTGACGTTTGGACTCCTGGCTGATGGGTTGAGTCTGCCAATCGCACTGATAATAAACATAATCAGCACCGCTCTTGCATTTCACTCAATCCATTATATGGAGCAGAGGGTGGAGATAATATATAGAGGTGAGGATGCGAGGACGAAACTCAGGTATTACACCTCCTATTTCTGGCTATACCTCCTCATTTCTGCTGCTTTCATCGGTATTTGCTTTGCTACAAACCTCATCGTAATATATCTCTTTATAGAATTGCTCGTCATCCCATTCTACTTATTGATAAGCTATTTTGGCTATATACAGCGTTTCAGGGTAGCGGTAATGTGTTTCCTGTGGGGGATAGTAAGTGGAACGTTCGTCTTATTCGCATCGGTGCTGGTTTATTCGCAGATAGGGACATTTGAGGTCGCGGAGTTGCACGCTCTTGCCGGGAATCCAGTAGCGACCTGGATTGCATTGCTCATCTTCTCCGGGTTATTCATTAAGATGGCGGTATTTCCATTCCATGTCTGGATGCCGTGGGTTGACGGAGAAGCACCCACGTGCCTGACCGGAGCGCTCACGATTTATGCGAACATAGCAGCCTATGTGATTGTCCGTATTCTCATCCTGCCGCTATATGATGACCTCAGGGTGTTCAGCGTGCCGGTCATGATAATGGCTCTGATAACCATAATATATGGAGCGCTTCTCGCACTGGCTCAGGATGACGTGAAGCGACTCTGTGCATGCTCGACCATCGGGCAGATTTCGTTCTCGCTCATCGGGCTGGGAGCGCTCACTGTATGGGGTATTGAGGGAGGAATCTATTACTTCCTGAGTCATATCCTGGGTAAAGCCATACTCTTCACAACTGCGGGTATTGTTGTTTACATGACAGGGCTGAGGGATATGAAAGAGATGGGCGGGCTTATACATAAGATGCCACTGACTACCATACTCTGGATAACAGGAGCGGTGATACTCACGGGTGTCCCGCTCTCAAGTGGTTTTACGGGCAAATGGATACTGTTTACCGGTGTTTTTGGCTCTTATCCGGGTTCCACTGGCGTGATAATTGCGATTCTCGGTATCTTAGCGACCATATTAACGGCTGCATATACCTTCTGGGCGGCGAAGAGGATATTCTTTGGTCCTTTGAAGCCGGGATTAGCAGATGACCCCGGACTGAGCGACCCCCCATTATCAATGAGTATCCCGCTCCTCGTCCTGGCAGTTATATCTATCATCATAGGTGTGTATCCTGAACCACTCATGGAACTCCTTCACTCTGTGATAGGACAGTTATAAGACAGTTATAAATATGAGATATATAAACCATAAAAGGAGGTAGGGGAAGATGGGAAGCACATTCAGCAATGCGATGAGATGCTTTATTAGATGTCCGGCATGCACTTTGAGACTCATCCGCAATTTTGGGTCCTGTGACCCCAGGACACTGGAATTATTAAAAGAAGTCTGCCCTGATATAGAAGAGGAAACAGTAAGTTATTACTTCGGGCTTTTCATCGGTGTTGTATTCGTGATTCTCTCTGTGATGACATACTTATTTTTATATGCGCTCAGACTTGTGTGGAGGGAGGTGCTCTTCCCGTGAGAGATCAAAAGGCTTTTATTTATATTATTTATATAAAGAAATATGAGCAGCAAAATACCGCCTGAATTGGAGAAGGCGCTGTCGACGGGGATTGGTTACTCGGTACTGATAAAGGGTGAGCCGGGAACTGGTAAGACGATGCTCGCATTCGAGCTACTCAACGAGTTCGGTGGCGAGAATGCGGTATATCTATCCTCACGGGTATCGCTTCCCGCTCTATACAAGCAATTTCCATGGCTGGAGGAACGCACCGGGTTCCAGGTGATAGATGCGACACAGTTGTATTTCTCATCAAAGGCGTTTCTGAAGCCACGCTCCTTCTCTGACCTCCTGCATACGAAACTGGTAGAGGGTAAGGAGCCTGCGCTCCTCGTGATAGATAGCTGGGAAGCGATAATGTCGGGTGAAGAAGGGGAGAAGGAGGAGGAGCTGGAGAAAACGTTAACCGACCTGGTGAGGAGCTATGCAGCGGAATACAGGATGAACTTGATACTTATATCAGAGACAACAGAGACCAGGCTGCTCGATTATATCGTTGATGGGATAGTGGAGATGAGGAAAGTGACCTTGCACGGGCGAATGGCACGGGAGATAATACTGAAGAAACTGAGAGGTATCAGGATAGACCAGTATAAATACGGGTTCACTCTGGACGGTGGCAGGTTCGGTTTCTTTAGACCGTTCCGCAGGAGGGAGATAGGGAAGAAGAGAAGAGTAGAGATTGTGCCCAATACACCTGAATACCTGTCCACAGGCTGCGTGGAGATAGACAGGATTCTGGAAGGCGGGTTACGCAGGGGGAGCACCACGATAATGGAATACGGGGATGATTTATCATTCTTGGGATACACTTCTATCATCGCTCATATGGCTATAAACAGTATACAGCAGGGTGTCCATTGCGTGATAATCCCGCATAGTGGCTGGGATGAGCGGCGGTTGAGGCGTGGGATATTGCCTTTCGTGAAGGAGGAGGATTATAAGAAGTATCTCACCGTATTTGAGATAAGGGCTGAGGAAGAGGAGGAGAGAGAGAACGTGAAAGTATTGAAAGGCGAATCAATGGAGGTGGATTTCCCTATATTCACCGATTTCATCTCGAGCTTAGAACCGCCGGTACTGGCTATTATCGGAACAGACCTGCTGGAGTATCAATATCAGTTGAAAGTGACGGGTCATCTTGATAGAATGGCGGAGTTATTCTCCTACTGGGTGATGGAATTAAGAGAAGCCGGGAACGTGGCAGTGTTTGGGATGCCTGCCGGCGGTGTCCTGGGCACCGAGTTACGGCATATGACTACCAATCGGTTCAGCCTCGGTGTGCTGGATAGGGCAGTAGTCCTTTATTGCGACCGCCCGGATACCAAGTTACACTGCGTGGAGAACGTCATCGCCGAAGACACTCTTAAGTTGAAACTCACTGCCTTTGTGTGAAGGATATAACACCGAATTGGAGTGCTCATAAATGTGAGAATGGAAGGCATACCTGCATGAAAGAGGTCGAATCATTAATGGAGAGAGGCAGATAGGAGATTACGAATACACGTTTGTAATATCTAAAAAAGAGGCTGAAGAAATACTTGAAAACAAGAAGAAGTTTGTAGAAAGGATAATCCAGTATCTAAAAGAGAGAAGGGTATTATGAATGCCATATTGGCGATGGATAGTCCATGTAATTGACAGGCAGATTGTTGAAATGTATCCGGACTTGAAAAAATTATTAATAAGAGAAGGAGATATAATTTATTGAGGTGACGGGAAAAATGGCAAATAGGATAAGATTGGTAGAACCAGAAAGCGATCCAGAAATAACTAAAGCATTTCAAAAGGAGATAGACGAAAAGACTGCAGCATTAGCAATAATTGCACCTTATCAACCGGCGAAAGTTAGTCCCACAAAAGCTTTATGGGCTGAGATTGGACTAACCGAAAAAAGTAGCAGAGGAAGATGCGCCGTATCCCTGGAAAGCTATGGCGGATAAACTAGATCCTGTTGAATTTCAGGAATGGATTGATGCATCAAGCTTGATGGAAATTCATGCCAGGAAAATATTGGAGATGAACGAAAGTTTTAAAGAAAATGCAGATGTTATAATAAGCCAACTTACAACAGGATATCCCGTTCATTCCTATACTATAACTATTGAGGAGGCAGAAGAGATTTTTGGAGAGTACATCCATCATGGAAAAGAAGAAAAATATAAAAATCTATGGGATGCTTCAAAATCATGGATTAAAAAATATTTAGATGAGGAATCGAGCAATCACATAATAAGGTTTATTTTGCCAAGAAGAAGGGGGTAAAAAAAATGAAAAAACACTTAACTGATGCGGAGATCAGAAAAATATTTACTGATCCGTATTCATTAAAGAGGGGGATAAAGCTTTGGAAAGATGCGGAAAAAAGAGGGGAGGAATTCATCAAAAATATTAAGGAAGAGAGAAAGAAGTTATTGGAGAGAACCACATGATAACTAACAGTCACCCCTAACTATCCCCCCGCTTCATGTTTTAATGATGGATATGAACAGGCTGGATTTGAAAAGCTGATTTAATCCTGGCTCGCCTTCTTCGGTATCTCAGCCGCGGAAAGTATCATATATTCATCATACGCCCGCTTTAGAAACTTCGATAGCACTATTGATGTGCAGTAGAATATAACCAGTGCAAAGAATCTCGCATCTCTGAAGATGTAATCAAGGGGTACAAATGCTTCTTCACCCCAGCCCAATCTCCACCACCGCATCGCATAGTAAAGAAGAGCGTAAATGTTTATAGCGACCACGCCAGTGATAATTCCGCGGTAGACCTTAGCCAGATCCAGCCAGTCCCGCTGTTTCAGTGATATGGAGAGTAAATGAACGACTAATAGCCAGCCAAGGAGGAAGATAGCGATACCGGAGCAGACACTCTCCCCTCTGGTTATCTCGTAGTCAAAACTTATGGCAGTTCGCCATAGAAACGCTGTGCCCACTATCACCAGCAATGTTCGCTCATCGGTTAGCACGGTGCCTATCAGTTCCCTGATGTTCATCTCCCTCAGCCTTCTTACCGTCGGGTATAAATATGGAGATATGATGTGTAGAACCGCCTTCTCTTTCGACTCCGCGATATAATCCTCGTGCATCCTTTTTACATACTTCGCCGACCATAAGATTGTACAGTAAAACACCACAAGGGCGATATATCTCACATCCCGGAGAATGAAATCCCATGGCAGATAAGCTTCTACGTGCAGTAACCTGAACCACCTCATCATATAGTAAAGAAGAGCATAAACGTTTATAGAGACCATGCAGACGGCAATCCCCTCGTAAATCCAGTTTGAAATTGACCAGCCCGTCAGCACCCTGAACATATGATACATATAGGCAAAGGTAACCCAGCCAAATATGATAAGAGGGATACCTGAGCAGAGACTCTCACCGAAGGTTATGGTGGGAACAGTCTCATTAAGGCTTATGTACGCCCGCCATAGGATTGCTGCAATGATTATCGCCATTAATATTCGCCAATCCAGCATCACCCTTTCAAAGGTCTCTCTTATGCCCATCTGAAAAAAACACCTTTTATTTATATACAGGACAAGGTATATAAATAAGTTTCGTTTTTTTCTTGACTTACTCACGTTCAGGGAGAAGCTTAGCTCGCAGGGTTATGTGGAATCACTCCCCCTTCTCACCTCTGACAGTTTTGAAAGGTTCTTCACCACCTCTCGTATAGCAAGCAGGGTCGTCCTTGATTGTGGCTTCATCAGCTTCCTGAGCGGGTCCACGAAGAGGATATTCTCCCTGACCAGATACCTCTTGGAGACTTCGTCCACTTCGTTCATGCCGATCTCGTCCCTGCTCACAAACATATTCAATACCTCAACCAGTTTATCGTAATGTACTTCACAGCGTCTGCTCCCTATCGTTATCTCATCGCCCAGCTCCTTAACGAGCTTCAATCGCGTCTCTATCTCACCGGTTCTGAATACAAACATCCCTCTGGCTCTCTCTTCACGGTCTTCGCAGTTCACCAGTTCAACCAAAGACACGGGCTTACCACCACAGCAATTCCATGCCACTTCCTTCTCATACGCACTGAACCCGTATTTATCCAGGAATTTTATGCTCGTCTCGTAATCAAAATCGTCAACGAGCAAATACCTGCACCGCTCATGCAGCATCGCATCGCTATAAATTCGTTCGATGAAGAGCGAATCTGAAGTTATCGCGAATACATGCGCTAAATGCAACTCCTTCGTCAATCGGATAAAAAAGTTGAAGAGTTCGTAGATCAGATACGTATTAACCCTGACATCTCCTATCTTCTGCAGTTCGTCCACTATCAAAACTGGCACTTTATTCGCTGATATCCTCATGAAATACTCCTCCAGGAACTCAAAAACGTCCTCATACTTCTTTTCCCTGAAAAATAAGTCCAGAATACCCTCTGTTATAGGTATACCCGTAAATCTCAAACTTTTTAACGATACCTCTGATATCCTCTTTAATATCTCCTTATACTCCTTCTCTCGCTCTAATTTGAACAAAGCGCGAAGGAAATCTTTGTAACCCGATATAAACCTGCCCCTAAGATTTATGTAGAAGACGATGTATTCCCTCGGCAGTTCCTCTATCACACGAGTGATTAACTCGGTCTTACCGCTATTTATCGGTCCATAAATAAAAGTGATCAACGTCGGTCTTGTATCCAGTATCGCTCTTATCTCTCTTATTTCCTTCTCCCGGTCGTAAAATTCTATCTCGTACATCTCTTCTATTACTATACTTTTTGCCCTTATTTAACCTGACTTATAACTCAGAAGCTACATCGCAGCGAAAAACCGAAAAATATTTATTATACCTCGTATATACATATGCACGTAAAATCGTCTCATACCTGATTTTATTCTCAAAAAGTCCGGAGGCGAACTGGAAGTTGGTGGTGAGTGTAGTTGAGCATTTCCCGGTGCTGGTAGTGGTGGTATCCCTGCTCTCGGCTTTCACCATCCTGATTGCTGGCTGGGTGAACAGGAAATCCAGCTTCTTCATATCCTTCGCGACCGTTCTCGTTCAATTCATCATGTCCGTTTTTATCCTCCATCATGTGCTCACTGTTGAGCCCATACGTTACAGGCTCGGCGGGTGGATGCCGCCCTGGGGCATAGAATACGTCGTGGATGCGTTGAATGCTTACATACTGGTAATAGTCCTGTTTTT
>JAODGV010000039.1 GCA_025464425.1 Methanosarcinales archaeon
CATTATATCCGCATTGCGTATATCCTCCTTTGGCAGTATATCCGCAGTATTGCATATATACATCCCCGTGGATGAACCAAAACATACACCAATCATCTGTTTACACCACCCCGAACCGCTTCATATACCTGCGTTCTATATATTTCTTCAATTTATATGCGCAGAACGAGACTGTTAGTCCACGATAATACATAACCGCAGTGCCACCGCCGAGAGATATTATCGCTCGCGGATTCTGTACCGTGTTCTTCGGACGGTATATCCTCAATTTAGCACCCTTCATCGCTCTTATTATGTTCGCGGCTGCTGTCCTGCCCTGTCTCTCCGCTTCCTCCACGTTCTGACCCGAACGTATCCCGTTGAGTTCAAAATATGCGTTGTCACCCACTGCAAACACATTGCGCATACCATCAATCCTGAGATACGGGTCTACTTTCAGCCAGCCCTTAGCTTTTGGCGCTTTGAGCTGCTCAAGCACACGTGCAGGTCCCAGTCCAGCAGTCCATATGAGGATATCGTATGGCAATCTATACCCTTCATCCAGTATCAGCTCGTCTTCCCTTACTTCCTTCACTCTACTGCCCGTCAGAACCCTCACACCCCTGTCCATCAATCTCCTGGTGACAATCGAGGCGATATTTGCCGCGGGAAATGCGGGCAGTACCCGTTGCATCATCTCCACGAGATATACCTGCAAGTGCGATCTCGCTGCTGCAACTTCACCTGCAACTTCCACTCCCGTTAAGCCCGCACCGATGACCACCACGTTACCGTGTGCTTCGTCAAGTGCATGCTTCGTCATTATCGCACCCTCCTGGGTGTTCACACAATACGAATACGATTCCGCACCGGGTATACCAAAGAACGCCTGTTCTCCTCCGACTGCAACCACAAGATAGTCATAGGCTATACTTCCTGACTTCGTCTTAACCGCTCTGGCTGCGAAATCCACATCAGTAACCTCGGTGTTCATGAACTCTGCGTTTATTTGCCCGGCAAAGCTGCGTAAATCCGCAGAGATCTCATCGGGTGTTACCGCACCGCTCAATATCTCAGGATGCGCTACCTGATACTCAAACCTCGTTCTTCGGTCTACCATTGTAATCTCAACCTCATCCGAGAGCTTCCGCAATTCAGAAGCTACTTCCAGACCTCCAAAGCCACAGCCTAATATGACAACACTGCTCATCTCTGTGCATAGACCACTTTAATAACGTCGCCGTCCACCAGCTCGTAATGTTCACCCAGTCGCCGCTTCGTTCGCGCATCAATAGCGAACAGGAACCCCTCGCCTATATCGGTATGTACGGCATAAGCAAGGTCTTTCGCAATACTACCGCGTTTCATGAGGTATGCATCCGGCAGAATCCGACCCGAAGAATCGGTGAATTTGTGCTCATCCTCTACTGGATAAACAACTATATAATCCAGCAGCTGAAATACCACACGGTTTAGCACTTCCTGGACTCCTGTACTGCCATAAGTTGCGAGTAACCCCTTTAGCTTATCAAGAGCCGCACGTTGCTCAGCACTGACCGTATGCCGTATCTCGAAATCAGAGTCACCGGGCAGATATTCGATGAATTCGTTCTTCGCTGCCGTGCGCAATGCGAGTTCCGCTGCCGCAGAACACGGTATCACGATCTCACCCTCCGCTTCCGCTACAAGCTTGTCCATCACGCTCTGTGGTACCAGATCCGCTTTGTTCGCCGCGATTACCATCTTCTTGCTCTCCTTTATCAGCTCTGCTGCGAGCTTCTTCAATGCCGGCTCGTCCCACGAACGGTGGTCATCAGGGATGCGTGAGTGTGCGATAGCTGCTCTTACCTGCCACTCAGTCACACCCACACCCGCTAATTGCTCGGCAATCAATCGTTCTATCTTTGTACCTTCCAGTTCCGCCTTCCTCGCCAGTTTACGCCAGTTCCTGCTCAATATCCCGAATACCCACATGGTCAGCTCCTCTTTGAAGAATCTTATATCCTCCATCGGGTCATGACTGCCTGCTTCTACCACGTTACCATCTGCGTCTGTGCCACCCGAGGCATCCACAACGTTTATTATCGCCTCCGCACGTCTGAGTTCGTCAAGGAACTCATTGCCCAGCCCCCGACCCTCGTGTGCTCCTCGTACAAGCCCCGCAACGTCTATCAGCTCAACCGGGACGAACCTTGTACCACGAATGCAATTACCACAGCTGCCATCGTTCAACAGCTCCTTACACGGGCAGGGCACACGGACATGTGCGATACCCACGTTTGGCGAGATGGTCGTGAACGGATAAGCGGCTATCTCGGCATCTGCGAGTGTGGAAGCCTTAAAAAATGTGGATTTACCCGAATTTGGCTTGCCTGCTATCGCTATTGTTATCATTCCTCAACGGAAATCGTTTCTAAATGGCTTACCACACTCCATAACGCTGTTCGGGTATGAGATGGTATATTTGGATTGGAATTCAGTTCCTCGATATCGGAAATCACCGCCGCGGCTCTAACCGCCAGTGATTCTCCATTGTCCTGCAACTTGTTCTTCAACATGCTCAGTGATTTCCTTATGTTACGAGGAACTGTGATGTCTCCTATCATCTCTTCCAGCATCTCTGTACAGCTCTTTAACACCTCTTCCTTTTCTGCATCTTCCATATCGCACTCACCTCCTATCCGATGTTAAATGTTGTTTAATTAAAACGATTAGTGCTTTTTCTCTCTTCTTTATTTGCCTGACCATGCTCTAACTCGTCCATGAAGAAATCTATAAAGTCCGCTTTACATCCCTCATTATCATCTATATTGAGAGCATAACGCCTGAGTATCTCAACAGGGAGGTGCAGCGTCTTCGAGAGCACCGCATGTGAGAAAGCATCCAGTATCTCCTCAGGATCGCGCCCACTTTTCAGGTATCGCAGCGCCTTATGCTTCTCACCCGCACTTATCTCTGCCCCATACTGATATAACCGCCCTATGAGCTTTTCAACTCGATGCCGGGCTAAAATCTTCTTGAATAGTTCTATCTCCTCTTCTATTATCTTCTCCACTTTACCCACCTCAGACAGCCGCTTCTTCAGGTTCTCTTCGCTTATCTCATACAGACTATCCAGATCGTACAGCTCGATGCCTTCGATCTCGCCCACGCGCTCATCCACATCCTTTGGATTTGCGATATCTATGATCAGTAGCACGTTCTTATTCGTACGATGCCCCATCACACGTCTCATCATCTCATAATCAAGTATGTAATGCGGTGCCGAGGTTGTACATATAACGACATCGCAGCATGATAGCCACTTCTCTGTCTCATCCAGCCGGGCTGCCCGACCTCCGACCTCTGCCGCCAGCCGTTTCGCACGCTCA
The DNA here is from genome assembly GCA_025464425.1 of Methanosarcinales archaeon. Classification (GTDB taxonomy): domain Archaea; phylum Halobacteriota; class Syntropharchaeia; order Alkanophagales; family Methanospirareceae; genus G60ANME1. The sequence goes on from JAODGV010000039.1 coordinate 3,351, forward strand.
AATGTACGATTGGCAATGAACATCGCCCTTAATTTCTTCTCCGATATCGCCCTCGCTACCAGTGTGCCCATCTCGCCGGCACCTATCACAAGAATGCTCTTGCCGTCCAGACCCCATGTGATATATTCCGCGAGTTCAACCGCGGCAGAGCCGATAGAGACCGAGCCTTCGTTTATCCGCGTCTCCTGCCTCGCTCGCTTACCAACCTTTATCGCTCTATCAAATGCGAGGTTCAGCAGGTCATCCAGATGACCCGACTTCTTACTGTCCTGATAGCTCTTCTTTACCTGCCCCAGTATCTGGTCTTCACCCACTATCATCGATTCTAACCCGCAGGCAACACGCATGAGATGCTCTAACGCGTCCTTACCGGTGAATATACCCCCCTTTTCCAGCTTCAAACGTTCAAGTACGCCTTCCAGAATCTCTCCAGGATTATCTGCACTTATGTACACCTCCACTCGATTGCATGTATTTATTATCACAAACCCCCGGATCTGGGTGTTCTGTGCGAATAGCTCGGGTTTTATACGCTGAGCTACCTCTTCAAGCTCCTCCACACTACACTTCTTGTGTGAGAACCATAAGGTGCCGAGTTTATGCATATCTATCACCAATAATCTTCAATATAAGTTCTTCTGCAACTGCCAGCGGTGCATCAAGAGCAGCCCAGCAATCCGGGTCACGGAGAACCCGGTACAATATCTCGTGTCTGCGTGCTTCATCCTTTATAATAGCTCTCAAATCCTCCCTCAGCTTTGACTCTACCTCCAGCATCTTCTCCTCACGTTCGCCAATGAGCGGCGTTATCTTCTCCCGCATGTAGCGTGCCATTGCGGGTACCTTACCATCGGTGGATATGGAGATGATGAAGCCGTGCCTGTGTATGACCGAACCCATAAAGACATCCCCTTCGTGCCCGTAATTGGTAAGTACATTGAACCTGCGCGCTTCTCTGAAGATGCGTTCGTTCAGAGCCTCGTCGCTCGTACATATTATAGCCATAAAAGCGCCTTCAAGCCGAAGGTCTGTCTCACGCCACAGATCGCACCTGGTACACTTCACTTTACCCGCTTCTGCGAACTTCTCTATCCCTGGTGTGAATTCACGACTGTAAACCTCAATTACGGCATTCGAGGTGGTATCCAGTATCTGACGTATCTTACGCTCTGCAACCGTTCCAGCACCAAAGACCACTATCCGCTTGCCTGCTGCATCAACATACAACGGGAGCATATAATAATTAAGTTGTGTTCGTATTTTTAAAACTTTTTGTTTTTTCTTCCTCCCGGTAATCCTTAAATTCGGTCTTAATGGGGGCTATAAAATGCCTGCACGAAGTGAATCTTTTTTAAAAACCCTAATTCTTTATGACGAGTGATGAAAGTGGAAGTGAGGATAAAGCTGAAGCAGGGAGTTGCAGATCCTGAAGGAGAGAACACGATGAAGGCGTTAAAACTGCTGGGCTTCTCCAGTGTTAACTCGGTGAAAACCGTGAAGACGTTCATAATAGACTTGAGTGAGGAAGATGAGAATAGAGCGAGGGCAGGGGTAGAAGAGATGTGTGAGAAACTCCTTGCCAATCCTGTCATACATGAGTATGAGATAAGAATCATTGAGAGGGAGTAGATACACACGGAAGATATATATGGATGCAAGGCATTGATTGAGAATAGGAGGTGAAAAGTAAAAATGGCTTTAGGATTGCTTATAGCTGGAATAGTGATCTTTGGGCTGATATTGCTGGCTTCTTCGATAAAAGTGGTCAAGGAATACGAACGGGGTGTTATCTTTAGACTCGGACGGCTCGTGGGTGCAAGGGGACCCGGGCTATTCCTGATTATACCGATATTCGAGACCATGGTGAAGATAGACCTCAGGGTTATGGTGTTTGACGTACCGCCACAGGAAGTCATAACCAGGGATAACGTTACTACGCGAGTCAACGCGGTCGTGTACTACCGTGTTATGGATCCTGAGAAGGCAGTAACTGCGGTGGAGCGATACGATTATGCCACATCTCAGATCGCACTGACAACGATAAGAGGAGTGATAGGGCAGGCGGAGCTGGATGAGTTACTCGCCGAGCGTGATAAATTGAACCAGAGATTGCAGGAGATAATTGACGAGGCGACCGATCCATGGGGCATAAAGGTCTCTGCTGTTGAGATAAAGGACGTGGAACTGCCAAAGGAGATGCAGCGTGCTATGGCTGCGCAGGCAGAAGCGGAACGTGACAAGCGAGCACGGATAATAACAGCCGAAGCGGAGTTCCAGGCGGCAAAGAAGATCGCGGAAGCAGCGAGTGTGCTCGAATCAGAGAAGGGCGGGATGTTCATCAGGGCGCTGCAGATGATAAAAGAAGCTACGGAAGAGAAGGCTACTACTGTAATCATTCCGTTCCCGATAGAGATGCTCGAAGCTCTGGGCTATCAGGTACTCAAGAAGTAACTGGGTTTATTTGTGAGACCATATTTGTCAATCTATATGGGGAAGCAATTTCTGGATATAACAGAGCAGGCAGATGCGGAACGTAAGATACGGGAGCTGAGTGATAAATTAGCGGAACGGCTGGCTTCTGAGTCGGAGGCAGTGAGAATAGAGGATGCACCGGGCAGAATTGCTTCCGCCGATATTTTTTCCACTCTTGATATTCCTCCTTTTGACCGTGCGACAATGGATGGCTACGCGGTTGTGGCGTCAGATACCTATTATGCTACTGAAGATAATCCCGCCACGGTTGTGGTGAAGGCACGTATCCATGCAGGTGATGCTCCTTCCGTGGATGTAACACAGGGGTTCTGTACAGGTATATCTACCGGTGCGGCGATACCCGAAGGTGCTGATGCGGTTGTCAGGATAGAGGATACGACGGAGCACGGGAACGAAGTGAAGATTTACAGACCTGTGGTACCGGGCGAGAACATAATGCCCGCCGGTTCGGACATAAAACGTGGTGAGAAGATAGTCAAATGCGGTAGTGTACTGACCGTGCGTGATACGGGCGTCATGGCAGCATGTGGCTTGACCGAGCTGGAAGTACGAAAGAAGCCACGGGTCGCTATTATATCCACGGGCAATGAATTGCTAATGCCGGGCGAAACCCTCACACCGGGCAAGATATACGATGTTAATCTGCGTACGCTCAGTGATTGTGTACGGGACTGTGGTTCCGTACCTGTATCGCTCGGTATCGCACGTGATCGGAGGGCAGAAATAAGGGATAAGCTCATTGAGGGTCTGAAGATGGATGTTGTATTGATCTCAGGGGGAACTTCCGCAGGTGGTGGTGACGAGGTGCCGGGAGCGATAGCAGAGCTGGGTGATATAATTCTGCATGGCGTGGATATAAAACCCGGAAAGCCATTTGTACTCGGTATCTGTGATGATAAACCCGTATTCGGACTGCCAGGTAACCCCACATCCGCACTGATAACTTTCAATCTCTTCGTTGCGCCACTGCTGCGTAGAATCTCAGGACTGGATACGCAAGAACCGTGCAGGCGCATGATAGCTCGTGCTGCATGTAGAATCTTCTCAGAAGCAGGCAGGAATGAGTATGTGATGGTGAAGCTCGTTCCCGAAGGTGATAAACTCCTGGCTTATCCTGTACTGAGTGGCTCTGGTGCAATAACAACGCTCGCAAAGGCTGACGGATACATATATGTGGAGAAGGGTAAGGAGATAATAGAGGAGGGTGCGGTGGTGGAAGTGGTGTCATTGACCTGCTAATTTGAATTATGTTTTATTTCTTTTCTTAGCCATTACCGTTTCTGTGAGTTTCTTCGCACCGTCTATCAGACCGTGTGCGTAGTTTATACAGCCAAATGCGGTGAATAAATCCCCTATTTCTAAATAATACTTCGCATCTTCGTAATACGCTCTCGCAAGCTCTGCCACTTCAGAACGGGGTAAATCGGCAATATTCTCCTCAAATAGCACTATATCCTTCCTTATACGTTCCTCTTCGTTCATGTTTTACAATATTGCCAGATGTATCTACGCCTAATAAAAGAAATTGTCGAAGGCAATTTGGACGTGGCGTAGCGGAGCCTTTTATCCGGTGTCAGGCGACGTAAATCTTCTTGCTCTTTTTACACCTTTCCTACGGGCATTATATACAGGGGCTGCTCTTTATCTTTCATATTCACCACCCTTTTTACACCCTCATCATCAAAAGCTCCGAGAACTACTGTTCCAAGGTTTAATGAAACCGCTTGCAGATAAATGTTTTGAGCTGCGTGACCAGCCTCCATATGCACGTATCTTATACCCCTTTCTCCGTATCTCGTGGTTGTCCGTTCATAAACTGCTGAAATTACTATAACTACGGGAGCCTCTTTAACCCAGGGCTGGTCTAAGGCAGCACTGCATAGTTCAGTTCTCTTATCCCCTTCTACAATCATCGTCAATTCGTGCTTGTGTGGATCATACTTATAAATTCCGTCGGGGACATCTGCATTTCCGATAACAATATAAAGCTCAAGTGGATATAGGGCTCCTGCGGAGGGAGCAGTCCTGAAGCCTCCTGGATCTGTGACACCCTGCGCAGCCCAGAGGAGTTGTGAGATTTCAGCGAGTGTCAATGGCACATCTTTATACTCTCTGACCGATCTTCTTTTGAGCAGAGCTTCTTCGACCGAGGTATGGCTATGATATTCTGGTTCAGGTAGTTTTATTATCTCATTGATAGGTTCCTCAGGTTCAGGTTTATCTTCTATCAGTCTCAATAACATAAAAGATCCCCATATTCCTACACTTATTAATGCTATAAGCATAATCACGATATTTTTTTTCATAATCCGCCTCCTATTTTGTTGAATGCTTCTAATAATACACCGATTTTCTTTAATATAGATTCAATACCATCCGTTAGACTACATCCTTTAACTCTTACATACGACATTATTTCTGTAATACATAGACATTCATCGCAGT
>JAODGV010000040.1 GCA_025464425.1 Methanosarcinales archaeon
AAGAGGAAGCTGGAATGAGCTGATGCGAGAGAAATGGAAGCGAGAAAAGTCCAGATAACCGGGAAATCCACGTATATGATTACATTACCGAAGAGATGGGCGGTTGATGTCGGGCTGCAGCCCGGTTCACTCGTCTCGATCACTTATCGCGACGATGGAACTTTACTGCTCACACCGCCAATAGCTCAGCCTTTTGTCAGCCGTAAGATACTGAAGATCAATGATAATATGAATGAGCTCAAAATGGATATCATAGGTGCCTATGTGATGGGACACCAGTTCATAGAGCTTCATGCGAATATGAGCATGATACCACAGGAGACAAGGAGAGAGGTGAAAGAGCTATGCAAAAATCTCATCGGTATAGAGATAGTGGAAGAGACGAGGAGTAAGATAGTAATCTACGACATCCTGAACCCCGGTGAATTCACGATTGATAGAGGGCTTAAACGGATGCATGCACTCGTGTCAGGAATGCTTAAAGACCTTATTGACACTTTTAATCTGAGAACAAGGGTTGAGATGTTAAGTGAGATTATCGCACGTGAAGAGGAGGTGGATAGGGTATATTTACTGATATTGAAGCAGTTCATCAGGCGATTAAAAACTGGCTGGGTGTCGAGAGAGGACCAGTTGAATCTCGTTGAAGCTTTTCATTACCGCCTCGCAGCCGATAATCTCGAACGAATCGGCGACCATACGGTGAAGATAGCAAATACGCTCCATTCTATTGACTTTGCTAAGGATGTCCAGAAGGGCATTACAGGCAGGCTCGTGGAGCTTGGTAAGGATTCGCTGGACATCATTGAGAAGAGCGTTATTTCACTCCGGAGCAGGGATACGAAGCTTGCGAGCAGTGTATTCAGTGCGAATGCGAAGTTAAAGGAGAGGATGTCAAAGATCAGCCAATTGACGATTGGTACACCAGATGCGCTACCTCTTGGTATCATAACTGACAGTATCAGCCGGATAGGGGACTATGCGGAGAACATTGCGGAACTCGCAATTGATTTATGTCAATTATAAGGTATAGTTATTCCGGGAATAAATTGCGAAATGCGATGCTAAAAATTCCAGATCTCAAGCATCAAATAACAAATAATCTGGAATTTGAGTCCATAAGATATTGAGCAAATACCTCATGAGTGTGTTGCAGGTGCAGGAGTTTTCCATATCACAAGATGTGCGAAACAGAAAATCATCAGTCCGAAAGAGACCGCCAGGAAGGTAAAAATCATATTTGTGTACAGTGCGCTTTTGACATACCAGGATATACCTGCAAAGGAGTGTGCTATTGCAATAAGCGCAATACTTAACAACGCCACGGGAAATATTTTATGATTTTTCAATGTGTGCAGTGCAAGATATGAGCAGGAGAAATATAAACCTATCATAACTAAAACATAAGGTATCAACATTTCATGTTTCACCACCTGAATAAGCAATAAGCTGTGTTCATTATTGATCAAGTTTTCAATACTCCCGGAAAACCAAAGTGTGCACGTATAGTCAATTATAATGGAGATGGCGAGCCAGACCGAGATAGCAAGTATTTTATTTTTCTTTTCTACCATGTGCGAACATTCGTTCAGGTACCCTATAAAGTTATCTAAGAATAATAGAAATATTTCAATGGTATATAAATTAAGTATTCATTATTTGATAATTTTCTGGAACATGATTGAAATTCCTTCACCATGACAGAAAAGGTCCTAAAATCATCTGATGTAGTAATCTGTAAAATATCGTGAGTATGCACGATAGACTTTATAGCCCTCGGAAGCGAGTGTTTTTAAACCGCCCGGTTCTTATCGTGGAATATCACCTCAAATCCATACCTCGCAAATACCTTGTCCAATGCTCTCCCTACCAGACCGCTACCCCGGATTGACGATTTTACATTCTTGTTCGTGTTCATGGACCACATCCCAGGAGTGAAAATCACCTCGCACTGCCTTTATGCCATATTTTACCTTCTCAGGGTCAGTGAAGCTCTTTATCTCGAGAACTACATACTCGGGTTGAATATCCCTGATATCTCTGAGCACGCTTCCTGCATCTATTTTACCCTCACCGAGCGGCAAGTGCAGGTCAGAGATGCCATCATTGTCGTGCAGGTGCACGTGTTTTATGAACGGATGGAGCTCATCGAGGAACTCACTGAGCGTGATGCCATATCGTTCTGCGATGATGAATGCGTGCCCGGTGTCGAACGTTACGCTAATATCCTCATTCGCGGCATGAAGGATAGCGAGAAGTTCAACGGGCAGACTTCCTACCCTGTTGTCATCGAGATTCTCGAGGCACAGCACCACCGAATAATCCCGTGCTAACTGAGCGAGCATCTTGAGATTCCTGACAGTGTTCAGGAACGCTTTGCGATATGAAATGCCTGTGAACCCTGTTCCGTTATCTGCAATGATGTCACCGCCGTGAATGACGACATGCCTCACATCAATGAGCGAAGCGATCTCGAAGACACGCTCCATAACCATGAGATTGTGGCGGAGCATTCTGCCGAGGTCAACCCGCAGGTTCGGATCACTCGCATCCGACGTGGGCACATGCAATGAGAACGTGACGTCGAACGAATCAAGAGCCCACAGCATCGCATGATTTATCTCAAGCGAGCTGCTCAGCATGGGGACGTCATCGAAGCCCAGCTCCATAAGCTCCACATCCAGATAAGAGAGGCTCAGAGGTCCTCCTGAGATCTCACGCACCAGCCGCGAATTCACACCCACTTTCATCTATTATACATATATTTTGGAAGAGCTATATATATTTTGCATGTTTATAGAAATAGTGAAGTATATATATAACCTTTTTATGCGCCTTAGCAGTCTCTCAGGCAGTGTGTCATCCTTTTTCTGTTTTCTACATCATCTGTTATATAGAAAATATCATGAGGGACCGGCATGTGCTGGAGACGATGGGCAGGGCAAGAGTGGTTGTTGAAGATGGAAAAGTAGTGGAAGTGAGCAAACCGGCGGTCAAGTACTGCCCGCTCTGGGCGAAGATCCGCGGGATTACGGAACTGAATGAAGAGGTGATCCGTGACAATGTGGAGTTCCGTATACGTGATTTCGGGATGTGTACCCCGAACAGGCGAGTGGAACTGGAGGTTTTTGTCAATTTCGGCGCGTCTGAGACGTTGATGACCGCACTCCGTAAGGGATTATTAGATGCCACGGTCACGGTCTGTGAAGGTGCAGGCACTGTCATCACTCACAATCCCGCACTGGTACAGGGTATCGGTGCCCGGCTGGGTGGTGTGATGGAGACCAGCCCGGTGGATGGCATTTTGAGCAGTATAGCCGAAAAAGGGGGTATAACACTCAAGCCACCCGCGATAGATCAGCCCGGAGGACTGAAACTTGCAATTCGCAACGGCTATAAAAGAGTGGGTGTTACTGTATGTACGGTGAGAGATGCGGAACAGTGCAGAGCTATAAGTGAAGATGCTATCATCTTCGGGGTACATCTCACAGGTATCACGAGAAGCGATGCGGAGAAGCTATGTCGGGTTGCAGACCTGGTTACCGCATGTGCATCCCGCCACATAAGAGAACATGCGAAGGTTCACGCGATCTTACAGGCTGGTACTGCCATCCCCATATTCGCACTCACGCCCGCGGGCAAAGAATTGCTACTGGAACGTGCGAAAGAGATAGGGAATAAATTGTTCCTGAGTGCGATGCAATTGCCGGTGCTACCTTCGGATAAGCAACCGATGCCACTTATTTGAGTACTACTCGCCCACCAATGGCGTGCCGCATTTCGGGCACTTCATCCTGCGGCAGGGTAGACCGCGCTTCTTCGCCGCTTCATAACCGCACTGGGGGCAGACGCACTTCGCAGGTGGACCGCCCATGCCTCTCCCTGCTGCTGCTCCTCCTCTGCCTCTACCACCAGCCATTTATTACACCTCTATACAGTTCTGCCACAGCCCGTGAATATTGCAGTAAGATAGTGCGCAGAAGGCTTTGAATTCAGTAACCGGCACCCTGAACGAGACATCCGGGCTGGTATATCCGGCAGCAAATGCGCCTCTGCCGATACAAACCACCTCGCCGCCTTTCTTGATCCCAAATACTTCTATCCATGCGATACGATGCTCCAGGGTATTGGGATGTGGCACGTCCTTACCCACAACCACACGCACAACGCCTTCTTCCCTGTTCACTTCAAATACCGGCAGATGGTTCTCCTTACCTTCGGATTCCGCATCCTTCAATACTTCGCCAAGGTTCATCGCCATAGCCTCCTTATCCTCCTCCCCTCGCTTGCCATGCTCCAGTTCTTTCTCATCAACATTTTCATGCCTCAAATCTTACAAATAATTTTAATGATTATTATCTTTTCTTCTTTTAGTTTGGTGTTGTGGAAGTAAAGACAGGAGGGATGGGATATGGAGAAGCGTAGTGGAATACCCGGTTTCACCGGTGCATTTAAAGATGTGATGGAAGAGGTGAAAGATGGTTCTAAGGTGGTATTTACAGGTTCTGTCGCAGTCTGTACGCCATTCATAGAGCTGCTTGCCTATACCGTGCGGAACAGGGGTTTCGAGATGCTGTATGTACCGAGGGCAATGGCGACCGAGGCGCGGAAGATAAAAAATATAGAGAATATAGGCTATAGCGTGGTGGATGAGAAAGGAGACCCCAGTAACCCGGCTGCAATCGTCGTACTCGGTGGTCTTGCAATGCCCAAGTTCGGCTGCCCGCCCGAGGATGTCAATCGCATGATAGAGGAGTTAGCGGGTGATGCCCGCCCGAAAATCATCGGTGTTGGGTTCATGAACATATTCGAGCGTCAGGGCTGGGATAAGAAGATAGAATTTGACCGGCTGATAGATACAACGATGGAGGTCGAGCTAAAGAAATAAAGAGGATAGGAGTCACGAAAAATTAAAGCGTACGGGTCTTCATAGCTGCAAGTCTCGACTGGAATCCGTGGTACATGGAATAGCCTTCTGCGATACTCTGCTCGCCTTTCACGTCGAATGATACCTCCTTTGAGTATAGTGCATACGGCGATTCACGCCCGATGACACGAGCAACACCCCTGTTCAACCTCATGTAAACATACCCGGTCACGCGCTCCTGCGTCTTATCTATGAACGCATTGAGTGCCTCGAAGAGCGGATCCATGACCAGTCCCTGATAGACCAGTTCGCTCCATGTACGATCAACCATTTCTTTGAACCTCAGTTCGTTCCTCGTCAGCACAAGCCGTTCGATATCACGATGCGCATCTAACAGGATAGTGGCTGCCGGATGTTCATAAACCTCCCGCGCCTTATAGCCAAGAACACGATCCTCTATCATATCTGTCCTGCCTATACCATGTTTACCGCCTATCGCATTCAAATCCTTTATGAGTGCTACACCGTCACGGGCTTCATCATTAATTGATACCGGTACACCGCGCTCAAACCCGATTTTCAGTATATCCGGCGTATCTGGCGCAGTATCTACCGCGGTAGTCCACTGGAATGCCGTTTCAGGTGGTGATACTGCCGGGTCTTCCAGCTCACTCCCCTCTATGCTCCTGCTCCATATATTCTCATCCACGCTCCATCTCTTATCCGTCTCGAACGTAATACCGTGATCTGCCGCGTATCGCTTCTCCTCCTCACGTGTCAGTGCCAGTTCCCGCATAGGTGCTATCAACCTGAGATTGGAAGTTCTGAATACCGCATCGAACCTCAACTGGTCGTTACCCTTGCCTGTACAACCGTGTGCAACCGCGTCCGCGCACTCTCGCTCAGCTACCGCAAGGACATGCCTCGCTATCAGTGGTCTTGCAATTGCAGTGCCGAGGACATAGCCCTCATAAGTACCGTTTGCCTTGATCAGCGGGAAGATGCAACTGTAAACGAATTCCTGCTTCGCATCTATCAGCACGAAAGAATCACTCAGCTTCTCAGCTCGTTCCCGCGCTTCCTTCAACTCATGCTCCGGCTGCCCTACATCCACCGTTACTGCAATCACTTCATCATACCCATAATGCTCTCTCAGCAGAGGGATGCAGACCGAAGTATCCAGACCACCGGAATATGCCAGTACCACCTTCTTCATTCTTAATCACTTATGTCATCCAGACATTTAGATAGACGGGGATACATAAATAACATAACTTAATAACCTGCGTACACATGCTGATAGCTGGATATGCCCTGTAGGGTAATACAACATGCGCGCGAGGGGGATGTACACCCTGTTGGCTACCCTGTATGGTAACCATGAAGGGTGAACATTTTGTGAATGGCATGAAATTTTGAGTGATATAAAAGGTTGTATAACGCAATGGGGCATGTATAATCGCGGAATATGTGACAATAAAAAAATTGAAAGAAATAGAAAAGCTTTTATACTGTTATATTTTTTATATATATGTAGATGTAGAAAAATAAAAATAAAAATAAAAAGTTAGGAGGTGCAAAAAGTAGAATAAAATGGATGGGAATAAAATAGCTCTGATGATGATAGCAGTTGTTGCAGTTGGTATTTTCGCGCTGCCGAGTACGGTGTCGCTATTCAGCGGGCAACACGTGTGGTATGACATAGGAGGGACGGGCAATCAAGTGCCTTGTAAGAAATGTCACGCTGACGTATACGAAGAATATAAGTTATCAGGTGTACACGGGACTTTAAGTGATGGACCTAATAGTAGTACGCCCGGAAATGACCCGGATGCAGCATGTGGTGCGTGTCACAGAGTAAATTTGAGTGAGATAGGTTGGACATTCGCGAGTGGAGATGGCAGCGGGTCAACACCGGGTAAGGAGGCACACGCCGCCGCTGTGATTTCATGCAGGGGATGTCACCAACTTAACAATACAGGAGGTGATCCTGGAGCGGGCGGAATTAACATATCATCTTTTGGTGTTTCAACACAATACAAGTATAGTAACGATAGTCATCCGGGAACACAAGCGGCACACAA
>JAODGV010000041.1 GCA_025464425.1 Methanosarcinales archaeon
CTTGACGGCGAAGGCAATGTCAGCCCCAACTAAAGCAGAAGCACCTATGAGCGGCATGAAAATCTCTTCTAATCCCAGTTCATGCGTGATATAAATCAGAACAGTGAACCATAAAATGTAGACCACGGCTCTTCGTAAGATGTTCTGAGCATCCAAAGGCAGAGCAGTAGTGCTTAAGAATCTCCTGATAAGCCTTTTAATTATGCCAATCACGAAGAAAGCGACTACTAAGATCAATATCACTTTCAAATACGGCATGACAGCTTGAAATATAGCCAGTATATCTATCATATTTTGCATTTTATGATTAGCAGTTAAAACGTAATAATATATAAACATATAATCCACAACCAGCACATTCTGAAGAGAGCCACTTGCTGAATTTAATTTATGCGTTGTCATTTTACAATAACAGCTATTTCGGCTTACTGACGAAATTGAAGCCTCCTGAAAGAACGGGCATTCTATATAATCATCCTTCGGTCTCAGGTACGAAGATACCTCCGATAATTCAATGCGAGCACGCCCGTGACCCCGAAGCTGGCGAGCAGTTTGATATCCGCACCTGTAAGCGCTCTATCTCTGACAGGCGGAACGGGCTTTGTCATCCGGCAGATGATACGACCGCCGGTCATCCTTGCACCGACGTAGCCTTTACATATACCTTTCACGAATACAACACCCTCTCGCATCTCCACACCCGTGAATTCCGCAGCATCACCGAGTACCACGACAGAGCCGCCATTGAGTAATGCCCCGGTATTCATGCCCGCGTTACCTTCTATAATCAGCAGCCCCTTACGCATCAGTATACCGGCACTTATGCCTGTATCGCCCCGCACACGTATTTTAGCCTCGACGTGATTACGTGCTGCGACTGTACTCCTCAGGATACCATCCCTGAGAATCAGCTCATCTTTTCTGTATTCATTCGGCGGCAGTAGTTCTTCGGGATGATGTAGCAGCCACGTGATTGATACGAACTTCTTATAGCCTTTCAGATCGGATTTTACCTCTACAACATTGCCTAAGGGCTCTCTCACTCTACCCCGGACATATATTGCACCGGCGACCATGCTCATACCCAGATATGAACCGGCGTTGCCATCCACTATTATCGAGCCTGTATTGCTTATCGCTCTGCCATCACCGCCGAAATAGCGGAGGCTGACTCCCATGCTCGTGCCAAGCCTGTTGCCCACATTGCCGCTTATACGGACATCTTCACCCTCTCGTAAGGCATCCACCACGTCCTCATACGTGTGATCTGTACCCGGTATCCGCTCTGAAGGCTTGAGCTTCGTACCTTTATGCTGCCATAAGAAGTTATAAGTGAAATCGCCTATGCAGTCCAGAGCAGTGTTCAGCTTCAGTTCCATATCTCAATCGCGGTATTCCGTACTCACCACCGCACGAATATGCTCGGCTGTCTTCTCTCCCACATGCTCAACCTCCATCAATTCCTCCTTCGTGGCTGATACCAGCCGTTCTATCGTCTTGAATCTCCGTAGCAGATTCCTCGTTGTTACAATACCGATATTGGAGAGTGAAGATATGAAATATTCCTGCTGCGCCTTCAATGAAGCTGTTGGCTTCTTACCATGTGGATTCACCTCATGCGGGTTCGGTATCTGCTCCCGTTTCGCTATCACGTATATCAGCGAAGCGGTATCCGCCTCATCCCTGGTCTGTAATATCGGTACCGAAAGGTCAACGGTGATGGCAGCCATCACTGCCCTTACCACATTTGGATGTACATCACGATTGCCATAGGGTGAACCACCCTCAATGATCAATAACGGCTTCTCGTACTCGTCCTTCAGCCGCTTTATCTGCTCTAACAGGTTCCTTCTCCTGTTAATTAGCGAATCGAGGAAATCATACGTGGTCTTCCGCTCTATGCAAACCCGATCCGATACGACGTAATCACCGACCTCCAGGGTCTTCAATCTCAGGTCCACGCCCGCTTTCTCCAGAAATCGTACCACACCAGACTTCGTCTCACGCGTATCTGCGAACACTCTCAGTCGCGGTATCTCCGTGAGTGTCTGCTGTGTGTTCTGTATCCGTCCCGTTACTTTCCAGTTCCATCGTCTGTAGCTCGCTTATCCGTCTTCGCATCTCTCGCTCCTTACTCCGGCTGAGCCAGTAATATGCTTCGTCTTTTGTGCCTTTCGCAATTAATACGATTATTTTACCGACTTTCTTACGCGCTGTACGCCCTTTACGCTGTATGCTCCTTATAGCAGATGGTATGGGCTCATAGAATATCACAACATCGGTTGCTGGTATGTCAAGCCCCTCTTCTGCGACCGAAGTGGCAACAAGCACGTTATAAAACCCTTCTTTGAACTTATTCACGATCTCTACCTGCTCTTTCTGCTTTAACCCGCGATCGTCATCTTTCGTCGCCTGACCGATGAACTTGACCGCTCTTATACCTGTGTTAAGGCTGGATAGTGCATTTAAAATCATCTCCGCAGTATCACGGTAATTCGTGAATACAATTATCCGCCCGCCGGGTCTCGCCCGTAGCTCTTCTTCCAGTATCTGTATCAGAGCCGGGAGCTTTGGATGCTCTCCTCTGTATGATGATACCGCCCTCATCACCTCCAGGAACTTACCATCCCTGAGCAATCGTTTTGATGCCTTGCTACCGGTCTTTGATAGTGCTTCGTTCCTCAGCCGATCTAAATATCTTCGTAATGCGAATACGCCCTCGGTCTCTATCAGTTCTATCGCATGTTTCAGCTTCAACACTTCTGCCTGGAGTGATAAAGCCTTATACAGGTCTGAATGCTTCTGTTTCGATAGCTGTGCCTCTATCATACCACGCAATTCCAGTATCTCGGTCTTCGTTATCTCCCCGCTCTTCTTCCTTATGAACCCCAGTCGCCTCAGTTCCGCTATTCGCTCATCCAATACGCGCTCAAGCGATTTCCTCAGCTCTTTCAGCTCCGCCGGCACATCCACCGCACGCCATTCGAAATCTTTCCTGTATACGTAGGGTGCGACATCAGGGTCGTATTCTGTCCTGCTCTCCACACGCTTGACACCGAGCGAGTTGCAGATCTCCATTATTTTGTCCCGCTCGCTACCCGGTGATGCGGTCATACCGAGCACCAGCGGCTCTCTCGCCTGTTCACCATATTTCTCCGCTATATACACGTATGAGTAGTTACCGACCGCACGATGACATTCATCGAATATGAGCAATGAGACGTCAGAAAGAGTAATCCTCTGGCTCAGCAGGTCGTTCTCTATTATCTGCGGTGTGCATACGACGATTTTAGCATCTTCCCATAGCTCCTTACGCTTATCTGGCGGTACTGTACCGGTAAATGTCTGTATAAGTGCGGGATCGAGTTTCAATACTGATTTTAAGAACCCGGAATGCTGCTCCACCAGCGGTCTGGTCGGAGCGAGGAAGAGTATCTTACCCAGCGGTAATCTATCAAGTATAACGAGTAGCGCAATTGTGGTCTTACCCAGCCCGGTTGGCAGTACAACCATGAGCGATTCCTTCTTCGCCGCTTCGGCTATCGCTATCTGGTAACTCCGCCGCTCTATCACTCCCTCTTTCAATAATGGATGCGAGATGAACCGCGAGTGCATGCAATTAAAGAATATCATGACCGGATAAAATAATTTTTTGTGATCAAGTATAAAAGTAATACATAGTACCATGAGCATCTGTTCTATTGATGATATGTATACCGGTGAGAAGCATCGTGCAATAAGACTGGGTAAAGAGGATGCGAAAGACATTTCCGAACTTTACAGGGAGGTATGGCTGAAGGCGTACGAATATCCCGAGGAATGGCGGAAGAAGCGTGCGATAAGCGAGGAAGAGGTGAAGAAGGAGATGGATTCCGGCTATTTCTTCTTCGGTGTTCGTATAGATGGCAGGCTTGTGGGCGTATATAAAGCATCAATAACAGAACGTGGCTGTTTCGGCGAGCATCAGGCTGTCCTGCCTGAGTATCGTAACCAGGGTGTCGCTTCCGCGATGTATGAGCAGTTCTATGAGTTCGCAAAAGCGAATAAATGTAAGGTGAATTATGTGAATATTCTGGCAGGGAATGAACCTTGCGAGCGAGCAATGAAGAAGTTCAATTTTTACAAGACTGGCGAGCCCTGGGAGCAAAGCAAGGGGATGTTCGTTCAGACGTACGAGCGGAAGGTGGATGAAGAGGGGTAAATGGATTGATTTGAAGCGAGTGATTGGAATGGACTCAAATTATAAGGTTGCGGAGAGAGTTTAAAAATACTTGACCATAACTTTTATAAAGTGCGCGAGTCATGGAAATAATGTAAAGGGATGCTCGTTCACACATACGAGAGCGGAAGATGGAAGGAGAGGTATAGCGCTGTTATCAATTGAAAAGATGAAATTTG
>JAODGV010000042.1 GCA_025464425.1 Methanosarcinales archaeon
GCCGTTCTTCTATCTTCGTAGCACCATCCAGTGCGATACCGAGCGCTTTGAATATCGCCTCTATCTTGTGGTGCTCGTTCTCGCCTCTCGCATAGATATGGAGCGTAAGATTTGCATGTGCTGCAAACGAATTAAGGAAATGGGGTATAATCTCAGTATCAATGTCTTCAATACGCCCCCGCCCCCGGGCAATGTTCAGCTTGAGTACCGTATAGCTCCGTCCTTCACCGCTTATACTGCCTATATCCACCGCACATCGCGCTATTGACTCATCCATAGGCACCACAGCGAACCCGTACCTCTTTGTTCTCGCCCGGTTCTCAGCAATTGCAGCCCTGAATGCTTTACCGAGCGTAATAGCAGTATCCTCTATGATATGATGGCTCAGATCGCCTTCTGCATCCACAATGAGGTCAAAGAACCCGTGAATGGCGAATGTAGTGAGCATATGATCGAAGAACTTTATACCCGTGTTTATACTGCCATTGCCACTGCCATCGAGCTCAAGTTCCACTGTCACCCGTGTCTCCTTCGTCTCACGCTTCACCCGTGCTTTCCTCATTCTCACATCACATTACACATACAGGGCGTGTCATAAAAATTTTATTGTTGGATATTGATTGGAATTTGGAGCCTGGAGCCTGGGATTTGCAGATATTTCCCGGAATAACTATATCTACCTGGACGGATGGATGACCAGCCCTTTATACGCTCGTTCATGCCGCATACGTATAAGTGGTTTGGCGATATGCCTCCTGGCGACTGGTGGCACTTCATATAGCCCCTCTTCTATTCTTCGATCTATCGTTACAGCTTCTTTCGTCGCTCGATGCGTGCCACAGCGTTTACAACGGTAACCCTGCCCCCGACCAGCGGATTCCATACGCCTGCCACAGCACTCACATATGGGATTCCGCATCTCTTCTCGATTCAAGCTTATCAGCCCTATCTTCTCAAGGTTCAATGTGCCATGATTAAACGAGCCGGATACCACGACCTCATCACCAACCCGTAGCTGCCTCACTATATTACGGAAACCTTTGGTCGGCTCATAAGCGATGCAGTCGATGATGGCTGAACTCTCATTCAGCACCATACGAAACACCACATGCCCGCCAGCAATCGTTACTGGCGGGGATTCAACAACACCTTCCACAATATAAGAGTGATAATCAAGCAGCTTAGCGTTTCTATCCAGCGCAATCAGGTGGAAATCAGTACCCTGATTCGTTATGAACAGCCTTACACGTTCCACAGGTTCCGCATATATGAGTTCATAAGCCCGGTATATCGCATCAACACTGTCACCTCTGATACCAAAGAGTACGGGGCATGGAGAATGCGGTGCAAATACAATCCGCCGGTTCGCTACGTCCACGGTATCCCATGTGAGGGGATAAGTAGCGGCATCGGCAGCCCAAACGCTATTCTCGTCTATAATACGTGGTGTGCCCCATCGCGCCTTCTGCCGGTAGGCTATCAATTCATATGTGAAGTCATAATGCACAGAGCTACGTTGAAGCAGCACAAAGGCAGCAGCAGCTAAAGCGCCTATTATTCCTCGCATGTTCTTCAACCCGAAGTAATCGAAATCCATATGTGAGATTATACCAGTGGCATGCTCTATATTCAGTACCTCACGCACGGCACTCTCGTAATAGCACTTCAAGATGCGTATATCCGCATCGCTCAGGCGCTCTTCATTATCTATAAAAACAACACCCGGGTTCGTATCCACATCATCCAGCTCAGAAAACTCGCATACACACGATCTCACCACTTCCTTCACTTTATCGCTGTTGTCTGTGCGTATCTCAAATGCGATTGCACCATTACCCCGCGTCTTGTATGGTATGCACGGGTTCAACCGTACCAGTCGAGGCGTAGAGACTTCATCATGAAGTGTATCCAGAAGAAACGCACACAGGTATGTCGTGCACATACCTCTCTTAGAATCTGTATCGTCTATTCCAATGATCATGAAACTCAATAAAGGTAAAAAAGCTTGTTTAGCTAAAAGGTTTTGACGTTGCCAGGTGACGTTGCCAGGCTAACCTTATCAAAGCAGGTACCGGTCTTTTAGACTATCTGTACGATTTGTTATCACACCCATTGCTATCTTTATCGGCTATTATCCGCGCTTCAGTGGTAGCTGAGCCAGGCTAAATGCGTCTTTTATTTATAAACGGGGAATAAACATTATCGGGCATGAAGATAGATTACAGGAAATACCTGACCACACTGGCGATATCAGTAGCGCTTGCTTTTTTGATGCTTTACGTAGCTTTCGGCTTGATCTACTTCACGACCCATGGAAATCCGGTTCCCACATCCCTCACACTACTGATATTCGCGATTTCCTTCGTTATCTGCACCGTATTCTACCGGTCAAGATTGGGAGAGACGAGTATATCACTATTCAGGGGCTTGTTTCTTGCTATATGCTCCACCTTCTGCCTGCTTGCCGTTATCGGCGGCTTGATTCTCACGGTAGAAGGCAGGATACCCGAGCCCAATATGATCATATCTGCACTGGCTATCTGCATAATCATCAGTGTGATACTGCTCAGCGTACGGGAAGCCAAGGAATGATTATTCTATAATTATCTCACCCTTACCTGAGGAAACGCGATTGCCTATACCATGACATCGCTCGAGCAATGCCAGTGCGGTATAGAACTCCGCCGGTGCGCCCGGCTCTATTCTGTATGTGAACGTAGACCCTTTGGGTATCGCTATCTCGGGTCGCCCACCCGAAAGTTTGAGATCGAGAAATCCGAGTGGATAGGGCTTGCTTGTCTCGTAGCTGATGAGCTTTACTCCTGCGGAGAAGTTTTTATAATCGTAATTGAAGTTTTTCGCGGCATTCTTCACACTCCACAGGAAATTATTGCCCCTGATTACGGTAAGATTCGTGCCTTTTTCACGCACTATCGCTTCTGAAAGCAACCTGACCCTTATTGTGTCTTTATCACGCAATTCCGCAGCTCGTTTTTCTATATCGGCACCTGTTATGAGTTTATATGAGAGTTTCTCCAGCTGTAATCTGCCACTGCCTTTCATCGAACGTTTGCCAAGTGCGAGTCCATTCTCCTCCACGAACCTCAGCACAGCGATCAAAGCTGCAAGGTTCTCTTCACCTTCATGCTTCAACTTCACTATTATTCTGAATCGGAAGCGTGTTATCTTCGTTATACCTTCCTGACGCCACATCATAGAAACCGTGCCTTTATATCTGTCCAGTCTCGTCTTCGTGATCACGGATTTAAAAGAAGGATACCTGAGAATATCCCTGCATTTCTGACATTGATAATTCACATATTTCTCCTGTGTGATTACCGGATACAGAATACCACCATCTACATGATGATATGGCAGTGCATCCTTGAAATACAGCACCGGCTCGGCATTCACCTCGTACGTCTTTATTATGGGCAAACCAGCAGCAAGGAAGAGATACCCGAATGCGCCCCTGATAGCCTGTCCCGGCGGGTAACCATAGCCCCGCATCGCATGTGCTCTTCTGTCAAACTCGCCGGTTGATAAAATCACTTCGTTACGGGTCACCAATTCACCCGTTACTTCCACCGCTACGGCATCACTGCTCATTTATTTCTTGCCCAGCAGTTCTTTCGCTTTTTTACGCGCTTCTTCTACCAGAGCAGCCCACGATTTCTTCTCCACTCGCGCTATTCTTAACTCAACACGCCCTCTGCCTCTTGTAAGCCAGCCACCGAGCCCAAACTCGTTTATACCCTCAATACCAGTATTTATCAGTTCGGTATCGCGCTCCTTCGGATTGAGAACCACAATATTCCCGGTAAATATCGTGCCTTCCTGTATCTCTTCCGCACCCA
>JAODGV010000043.1 GCA_025464425.1 Methanosarcinales archaeon
GGGCTCGTAGCTCAGAAAGGTAGAGCAGCGGGCTTTTAACCCGTCGGTCGCGGGTTCAAATCCCGTCGAGCCCGTTATTTATAGAGAAGAGATGAAGAAGAAGGTTTCGATACTCGAACATGAATTGGTGCCCCTGCACGAGGTGATGACAGAGCAGGAAGTGAGAGAACTTTTGAATAGATATAAAATAAGTAAAGAACAGTTACCAAAGATAAAAGTCAGTGATCCGGTGATAAAGGAGATAAAAGCGAAGGAGGGGGATGTTGTGAAGATAACGAGGAACAGCAGAACGGCTGAGAAGTTCTTAGCCTATCGGCTGGTAACGAAGTAAAGGAGGAGATGGATATGCTGGACAGGAGTGTTCTTGCAAAATCATATTTCACACGGGAGAAGATAGCACAGCATCAGCTCGATTCCTTTAATTACTTCCTTGAGAAGGGCATGCAGAGTATAATAGACGAGCAGTCAGGCATAGAGACGACGATCGGTGGCGAGGACGAGCGTGGCAAGTATAAGCTCTGCGTGAATTTTGGTAAAATAAAGGTTGGTAACCCGAAGGCGCGTGAGGCAGACGGTTCTTATGAGGAGATATACCCATCGCAGGCGCGTTTACGTAACTTAAACTATGCTGCACCTCTGTATCTTGAGATGCAACTGATGAAACGGTACGAGAGCGGTGAGGAGATACCGGAGGGTGAAGTGAACGAGGTGGAGATAGGCGAACTCCCTATAATGCTGAAATCCATCAAATGCAATCTCTATGGGCTCACAGACGATGAACTGGTAGAGGTTGGTGAGGATCCCCTCGACCCCGGTGGCTATTTCATAATAAACGGTTCCGAGCATGTGATAATAACGCTCGAAGACCTCGCACCAAACAGGATATTCGTGAATTTCGAGGAGCGATATGGTAGCAAGACCGTAGTTTCCAAGGTATTCTCACTCAAGCATGGCTTCAGAGTGCCGATACGTGTGGAAATAAACAGGCGTGGGATACTTGAGGTCTCATTCCCCGCGGTACACAGGAAGATAAACTTCGTGACGCTCATGCGTGCTCTGGGTCTCGAGGGAGAGGAAGCGATAATAAAAGCCGTTTCGGGTGATCCACAGATAGTGAAGTACATGAAGGAGAACATAGAGGAGTGCGAAGTGAAGACACAGGAGGAGGCGATAGACCTGCTGGGTCGTAAAGTTGCTCCGACACAGGCGCGAGAGTTCAGGGAGAGGCGTGTGAATTACATCATTGACCGATATTTCCTGCCTCATCTCGATGACAGAATAGCGAAAGCGCATTTCATAGGCAGGATGGCGGAGGCGTGCTATGAACTGTTGTTGGGACGGCGTGGCGAGGATGACAAGGATCATTACGCGAACAAACGATTGAAACTCGCGGGTGACCTCATGGAAGACCTGTTCAGGGTCTCATTCGCAAAACTGGTGAAGGATATGCGATACCAGCTTGAACGTGCGAATATGCGTAGCCGGGAATTGAAGCTCACAACCGCCATTCGCTCTGATGTGCTGACCGAGCGATTACTGCATGCGCTGGCGACCGGTAACTGGGTCGGCGGCAGAGCCGGGGTATCACAGCTACTGGAACGGAGCAATTACATAGCGACGATGAGCCATCTCAGGCGTATAATGTCGCCATTGTCGAGAGCGCAGCCGCATTTCGAGGCTCGTGATCTGCATCCAACGCAGTGGGGCAGGATCTGTCCTACCGAGACACCGGAAGGACCCAACTGCGGACTGGTCAAGAATTTCTCGCAGATGGTTGAGATAACCGTGGGTGTGGATCCCGGTACGTTTAAAGACACCCTGTATTCTCTGGGTATTATTCCACCAGCCCGGGCTATCGAGCTCGATGCCAGCTCTCAGGGCGCGTGTCTTTGTTAATGGCGATCTCATCGGCTTTACCACCGATCCCGAGCGGTTTGTGAACGATGTTCGGCGGCTGAGAAGGCACGGTGAGATCTCCACACAGGTGAATATCGCCTACTATGGAGACAGGCGAGATATAATCATAAATTCAGATCGCGGTAGAGCACGGCGACCGTTGATAATCGTGGAGAATGGTAGACCTTTGCTGACGGAATCGCATATCGAGAAGCTGCGTAACGGCGAGCTCAAGTTTGATGATCTGGTGAAAGAAGGGTTGATCGAGTACCTTGATGCAGAAGAGGAGGAGAATGCACTGATCGCGATAAACGAGGAGGATTTGAGAAGTGGCGAGTACACACATCTGGAGCTGGATCCATCAATGATTCTGGGTATTGTAGCCGGGCTGATACCCTATCCAGACCATAATTCGTCACCCCGTAACACCATGGGATGTGCCATGTTGAAACAATCTCTCGGCATTCCAGCCGCAAATTTCAAGCTCTGGGCTACTACAAGGACGCACATACTCCATTACCCGCAGAAACCGATAGTGAAAACGCGGACTGCCGATCTTATCCTCCATGATAAGCGACCTGCGGGTCAGAATTTCGTTGTCGCTGTACTCAGTTATGAAGGATACAATATGGAAGATGCCCTTATCCTGAATCGTGCTGCGATAGACCGGGGACTGGGCAGGAGTCATTTCTTCAGGACTTACGAGGGCGAGGAGCGAAGATACCCGGGAGGAGAAGAGGACCGATTCGAGATACCGGGTACTGAGATAGTGGGAGTAAGGAGTCCCGAAGCATACACTCAGCTTGATGAGGCGGGCATAATAAATACGGAAGTGGAGGTGGAGCCGAATGAGGTACTGATAGGTAAAACGAGCCCACCGAGGTTCTTAGAGGAGACCACAGAGCTGCTGAGCCCGTTAGAACGCAGAGATACTTCTGTCTGCACACGCTCAAATGAGCGCGGGATAGTGGATTCTGTGGTGCTCATGGAATCGAGCAGTAATCGCCGCCTGGCAAAGATAAGCGTCCGTGACCAGAAGATACCTGAGATTGGTGATAAATTCGCATCGCGACACGGGCAGAAGGGTGTCATCGGGTTGATCGCATCACCCGAGGATATGCCATTCACCGAGGACGGGATAATCCCTGATATGATTATAAACCCACATGCTATACCTTCAAGGATGACCGTAGGGCACGTACTGGAGATGATAGGCGGTAAAGTTGGTGCAATGGAGGGAAGGTATGTGGATGGTACCGCGTTTGCTGGTGAGAGTGAGAGTGAATTGAGAGCAGCCCTTGAACGTCTTGGCTTCTCACACACGGGCAGGGAGGTGATGCGGGATGGCAAGACCGGGGAGCGGATAAAAGCAGATGTCTTCATCGGGCTCGTGTACTATCAGAAACTGTACCATCTGGTATCCGCGAAGATGCATGCGAGGGCGCGTGGTCCGGTTCAAATATTGACAAGGCAGCCGACCGAAGGTAAAACGAGGGGTGGCGGACTCCGGTTCGGTGAGATGGAGCGGGATGTTCTTATTGGCTATGGCGCTGCGATAACGCTTAAGGACAGGTTGCTGGACGAATCGGACAGAGTGGTCGAGCTGGTGTGTGGTAACTGTGGAATGATAGCCAGCCATGATCTGAAGACGGGTGCAGCATATTGCCCCAATTGTGGCTCAGATACGGATATATACCCGGTTGAGATGAGTTACGCATTCAAATTATTACTTGATGAGATGAAGGCTATGTGTATCGCACCGAGATTGATACTGGAGGAAGCGATTTGAGATGAGGACGAAGAGAATTAAGGCAATAAAATTTGGATTGCTATCACCGAAGGAGATAAGGAAGATGAGTGCTGCGAAGGTGATAACGGCGGACACTTACGGTGAGGATGGCTTTCCGATAGAGACAGGACTGGTGAATCAGCGGCTTGGTGTTATTGATCCTGGACTGAGGTGTAAGACCTGTGGTGGTCGTATGGGCGAATGTCCGGGGCATTTCGGGCATATTGAACTCGCCGCTCCTGTCATACATGTGGGATATGCGAAACTGATCCATAAGATACTGAGTGCTACGTGTCGCAGGTGTGGCAGGTTATTACTGAGCGAGAGAGAGAAACAGGACTATCTGGCAAAGATAAAGGAGCATAAGGAGAAGCGGGCAGATATAAACGAGGTGGTGAAACAGGTCTTCAAGGAGGCGTCGAAGAACGAGGTGTGCATGTACTGCGGCGATTATTTCAGTATAGATAGCGAGGGTCTGGAGGAGGACCTGGATAAGAGCAGTGTGAGTAGCGAGTTGCGTGAAAGGATAGAGGACAGAGGCTTCTCTGTATCCAAGAATGCGGTACTCCATAGAGAGATAGACCCCGAACGGTTATTCTGCTGGGGTGACGTCCCGGGCAGGGATAGTAAACGACTGATTGCGTTTCTTATTCATGATTTTGAACTCACATGGGTGAAGAAAGCGGAGATCAGTAAGAAGGATGAGAATACAGTGGTGATCTCAGCGGGTGATAAATCCGTGGAGCTTTCGCTCAGTCCGAGAAGAGACCATGTGAAACTGAATTTAGGGGGCGGACGTAGTTACGAGTTACCGGTGAAGAAGGAGGGGACGGCACTATTCGTTTACTGCTACCGGTGGGTGATAACAGACACTGATAAGGTTTACATATTGAGGAGGGGCTGGGATAAGCTGCTTATATACTGTGGAGAGCGACAGAAGCGGATAAAATACGAGAAACCGACCACCTACAAGGAGATAGAAGAGGATGGGCGAGAGCGGAGATTGATGCCAACGGATGTGCGTGAGCGGCTTGAGCGGATACCGGATGAAGATGTTGAGGTCCTCGGAATGGATCCTGAGAATGCGAGACCCGAATGGATGGTTCTAACAGTCCTGCCAGTGCCTCCGGTTACCGCGCGACCTTCGATCACACTGGAGAGCGGGCAGCGGAGTGAGGATGACCTGACGCATAAGCTGGTGGATATAATCAGGATAAACCAGCGATTTATGGAGAACAGGGATGCAGGTGCGCCACAACTGATAATAGAGGACCTCTGGGAGCTTCTTCAGTACCATGTCAGCACATACTTTGATAATGAGATACAGGGTATACCACCAGCCAGGCACCGGAGTGGTAGACCTCTGAAGACGATGGCACAGCGGTTGAAAGGCAAGGAAGGGCGATTCAGGGGCTCACTATCCGGCAAACGTGTGAATTTCTCGGCTCGAACTGTTATATCGCCTGACCCGGACATAGATATAGATGAGGTGGGTGTGCCGGTGGATGTGGCGAAAGAGCTGACGATCACCGTTAATGTGACGGAGCGGAATTTAGAAGCGATGAGGGAGCTTGTGCGTAATGGCAAAAACCATCCGGGTGCGAACTACGTGATAAGACCGGACGGCAGGAGATTGAAATTGATGGAGAGCAATTACGAGACTCTCGCTTCGGAATTGGACATAGGATGGAAGGTGGAACGGCACCTGATTGACGGCGACATCGTTCTCTTCAACAGGCAGCCATCTCTGCACAGATTGAGTATAATGGCGCATTACGTAAGGGTGATGCCTGGCAGGACTTTCAGGTTGAATCCAGCAGTGTGTCCACCTTATAATGCCGATTATGATGGAGATGAGATGAACCTGCACGTCTTGCAGACGGAGGAGGCGCGTGCGGAGGCTAAGATTCTGATGGAGGTCCAGCGTAATATCATATCACCCAGATTCGGCAGACCGATAGTCGGTGGTATACACGATTACATCACGGGTCTGTTCATCCTCACATGGGGCGATAAGAGATTCAGCAAGGAAGAGGCACTGGACGTATTGATGAATATAGACTTCGATGACCTGGGTGAGCCAGCGGGAATTGCGGATGATGGGCAGCCTTACTGGACCGGGAAACAGATATTCAGCGTGATTTTGCCCGAGAAGTTGAATCTGGAGTTCCGTGGTAAGGTATGTGAGAAATGCATTAAGCGAGGACTGGTATGCAGGAAGGAAGATTGTCCACGTGAAGCGTACGTGCATATAGAGAATGGCAGGCTGATAAGTGGTGTGATAGATGAAATGGCGATTGGCTCCTTCAAAGGCATGATAATAGACCGGATATATCGTAAACTTGGCGATAGTGCCGCTAAGGAGTTCATAGGCAAAGCTTCACGACTCGCAATCAATTATATATTCCGTGCCGGGTTCAGTTTCGGTATAAGTGATGAGGATATACCGGAAGAGGGTAAAGAGCAGATAAGGGACGAGGTAATAAAGGAAGCGGAGGAGAAGGTGAAGAGGTTGATAATGGCATATGAAGCAGAGGAACTGGAGGCGTTACCGGGCAGGACGCTGGAGGAGACGCTGGAACTGCTGATAATGCAGGAACTCGGTCGTGCGAGGGACGAAGCGGGTGAAATAGCGGGCAGATATCTCGGCATAGAGAACCCTGGCGTGCTCATGGCGAGATCGGGCGCTCGTGGCTCCATACTCAATTTAACGCAGATGGCAGCCTGTGTGGGTCAGCAATCAGTCAGAGGCGAGCGGATAATGAGGGGTTATCATGGCAGGACATTACCTCATTTCAAACCCGGTGATCGCAATGCCGATGCTCGTGGCTTCGTTCGTTCTTCTTTCAAAGATGGGCTATCTCCAACTGAATACTTCTTCCATGCGATGGGCGGGCGAGAAGCACTGGTGGACACTGCAGTACGGACTTCGCAGAGCGGTTATTTCCAGCGCAGACTGATAAATGCGCTCCAGGACCTCGAGGTGAAGTACGACGGTACCGTCCGTGAGACACGGGATACCGTTGTCCAGTTCACGTATGGTGAGGATGGTGTAGACCCTGCGAAGAGTGTGGGCGGCAAGAGCGTGGATATAGACGAGATTTTGCGAGAGGAGATAGGTGTAAGTGCGTAGTATGGCGGCAGAAGAGCGAGAAAAGATAATAAAAGAACTGATAAGTTCTGGCATCGAACGGGCGATAGCAGAGGAGATAGCGCGCGATTTCATTGTCTCTGAGTTGAGTAGTGTCAGTCGAGATGAGCTCTTAGCAGCAGGAGTCCCTGACCAGCATGCGGAGGATATACTCTGTATGCTCGGCATAGAAGTGGCGGGAGAAGTAAAGCCACTTGATATAGAGATGCAGGTGAACGCTACATCGCTACCCGAAAACCTGAAATCGGAATTGAAGAGCAAGCTGAGAGCTGTACGGAGGATGCTGACCAGAGATAAGTTGAATTCAATCCTGAACAGGGTGATTGCAGAGTATGAAGCGGCAAAAGTGGATCCACGAGAGGCTGTTGGTATCGTTGCCGCGCAGTCAATAGGGGAACCAGGTACACAGATGACGCTCAGAACGTTCCATTACGCAGGTGTCGGTGCCATATATATCACGCTTGGGCTACCAAGGATAATAGAGATAGTGGATGCGAGGAAGAAGCCATCAACACCGGCAATGAAGGTGAAGTTGCAGCCTGAATACGCTTCAGACCGGCATAAGGCTGAGAAGCTGGCAATGGAGATAGAGGAGACGCATATAAAGGATGTTTGCCGTGTGGAATCCTCGGCTGATGAGATGTGCATTCTGGTTAGCCTGAATAACAGGGAATTAGAGAAGCGTGGGCTAACGCGTGAGGATGTAGAGGAGAAGCTAAAGAGCCTGAATATGCCTGTGGATATGGGAGAAGAGAAGATTAAAATATATATAAAGAGTGATTCATATCACGAGCTGCTCAGGCTGGAAGAGCGGGTAGCGAAGATGCTGGTGAAGGGAATAGAGGGCATAAGGAGGGCGATAGTGCGTAAAGGAGAAGATGGTGAATACATGCTCTATACAGAAGGTTCGGCATTGAAGAAGGTGGCGAAGATAGAGGGTGTGGATTTCAGCCGAACGACGACGAATAACATAGCGGAGATAGCGGATGTCCTGGGCATAGAAGCTGCTCGTAATGCCATAATTGATGAGATGATAAGCACACTGGAGGAGCAGGGTTTAGATGTGGATGCCCGGCATGTGACATTAATAGCGGATGCGATGACGGTTGACGGAGAAGTGAAGCAGATAGGGCGGCATGGTCTTGCGGGTGGTAAGACTTCGGTACTCTCAAGAGCTGCGTTTGAAGTTACGGTGGATAACCTGCTGGAGGCAGCCATACACGGGGAAGTGGATGAACTGAGAGGGGTAACGGAGAATGTCATTGTCGGTCAGCCGATAAGATTGGGCACAGGTGCTGTTGAATTAGTAGCAAAGAATTATGGTGAGTTGATGCGATGACGCAGTCAAAGAAGATAGAACATTCTGAATTGATGCGGGAATTACAGAAGGTGATAAATGAGGGTAAAGTGGTACTGGGCGCGCGTGAGACGAAGAAGGCGTTGAAGCGCGGTGATGCAAAGCTCGTTATCTATGCCTCCAACTGCCCGGTAGAGTTGAGTATGGAGTTTAAAGAGCTGTGTGAGAAAGCGGGAGTACCCATCCACGAATATCATGCAAATAGTATTGAACTTGGACTGACATGTGGTAAGCCTTATTCCGTGGCATCGTTATGCGTTCTTGACACGGGAGATACAGAAATCCTTCAAATTCTGGAATCGGCAAGGAGTGATGAGAAATGACAGTTAAATTCGATACTGAAGGAATAAGGTATATAGGTGTATTTGAGAGCCTTACGGGTGCGGATGTCAAAGATTGCATACTGGAGAACGACAGGGTGATAATGGTGGTGAAGAAGGGAGACATGGGGCTGGCGATAGGCAAAGGTGGTGCGAACATAAGCAAGGTGAAGAAGCTATTGAAGAAGGAGATAGAGGTGATAGAGCACTCTACCGACGTGCGGGAGTTCATAGTGAATCTCTTACGACCTGCGGAGGTGAAGAGTGTGGAACTCTCGATGAAGGACAACAAGCGCTATGCATACGTGGAGGTACCGAATAAAGACAAAGGTATCGCAATAGGTAAGAAGGGTGAGAAGATAAAGCGGGTGAAGATACTGATGAAACGGAATCAGGACATAGACAACGTGATCATCAAATAGTTTTATTTATTCACTCTATCTATTAGGTAGTAGAGATGGGGAGAGGGCTATTCGCGGCGAGGAAAGCGAAGAAACTGAGGAAGAAGTTCCGCTGGCGAGATGCTGGATACGCCAGGCGGGCGTTGCAGATAGCGAAGAAGAAGGACCCGCTGGAAGGTGCACATATGGCAAGGGCGATAGTGCTGGAGAAGGTGGGGATAGAGGCGAAGCAGCCCAACTCCGCGATAAGAAAGTGCGTTCGTGTGCAGTTGATCAAGAACGGTAAGCAGGTGACTGCGTTTTGTCCCGGTGATGGTGCAATAAAGTTCATAGACGAGCATGATGAAGTATTGATAGTGGGTATGGGCGGTAGGAAGGGCAGGTCGTACGGTGACCTCTCCGGTGTGAGGTTCAAGGTGGTCGCGGTAGCTGGTATATCTCTGAATGAACTGATAAAGGGCAGGAAAGAGAAGATAGTCAGGTAAGCAAATGCCATTCGATAAGATATTTGATAAGTGGGACATCAAAGAAGTGGAGATTACTGACATAGGCGTACGGAGGCATATATCGCTCAAACCGGTTTCGGTTTTACATAGCGGCGGCAGGCATGCGAAGCAGCAGTTCGAGCAGTCGAAGGTATGTATAGTCGAACGGCTGATAAACAAGATGATGCGTACAGAGAAGAACACGGGCAAGAAGTTGAAGGCGTATAAGATAGTGAAGAACGCTTTTGAGCTGATATATCAGGATACCGGGCAGAATCCGGTTCAGGTACTCGTGGATGCGATACAGAATGCGGGACCGAGGGAGGATACCATACGATTGAGGTTTGGTGGTATCCTGGTGCCGAAGCCAGTGGATGTGACGTCACAGCGTAAAGTGGACCAGGCATTGCTATTCATTGCACAGGGTGCACAGCGTTGCGCGTTCAGGAGCAAACGGAGTATAGAGCGATGCCTTGCAGATGAGATAATCAATGCTGCGAGGAATGCCAAGTGCTATTCGATAAGCAAGAAGGAAGAGAAGGAACGGATAGCCAAAGCGGCACGGTAATGGAAGATATAGTGCGGCTGGAGGATGTATGGGTTCACATTGATGGCATGGTGGTACTTGAAGCCGTCAATCTATCAATAAAGCAACATGACTTCCTGGGTATAATAGGACCAAATGGTGGTGGTAAGACCACTCTCCTCAAGGTCATTCTCGGTTTATTGGCACCGAGTCGTGGACGGATAACCGTTTTTGGGCGTCACCCGTGTGAGGGCAGGAGGTTCGTGGGATACGTACCACAAAATTGTGTATTTGACCGCGAGTTCCCGGTCAGCGTGCTGGATGTGGTGCTCATGGGACGACTTGGACGTTTGCGACCGCCGAGACGATACAGTGAAGAGGACATAAATATCGCATATGACGCCCTGGAAGCAGTGAAGATGCTCGAATACAGTGACCGGCAGATAGGTAAACTCTCAGGCGGGCAGCAGCAGCGAGTGTTCATTGCCCGGGCACTGGTGAGCCAGCCGAAGTTGCTGCTGCTCGATGAGCCGATGGCGAATGTGGATTCACATATGCAGAAGGAGCTCTACGAGCTATTTGAAGAGCTAAGAAAGCAGATGGCTATCGTGCTCGTTTCTCATGATATCAGTGCGGTCTCGATTTACGTGACAAAAATCGCATGTCTCAATCGCAGACTGTATTACCATAATACAAAAGAGATATTGAAGGAGGAGCTGGAAGCGACATACCAGTGCCCTGTTGATATTATCGCACATGGCGTGCCACATCGTGTGTTGCGTGCACACGACTAAGGAGCCACTATCCGGTACATATCCACGGGCATATTGATTTTATCCTTCTTATGGAACCAGAATCGTCTTTTCAGCTTGAAAGAAGCGGGGAAGCGAGTGACGGTGGCGGGCTGCACGAACTGTCTCAGGAACTGCTCACTGCCCGCATTATGTATGGAGTATACAACATGAGCGATCTCTAATGCTTTCTTCAGGAATACCCGGTCCGCATGCCTGCTGGCTCGCTGAGCGCCAAAAGGGGGGTTCATCACGACGGTGTCGCACTTATCATGCACGGCTCGCACATCACAGATTATGAATTCCACAGCCACATCCAGCTTTTGGGAGTTCCTGCGTGCCACTTCCACCGCGTGACTGTCACGTTCTATGCCGACCGCACGTTTTGCACCCAGTAATTTCGCACCTATCGCCAGTATGCCGTTGCCCGAGCCGAGGTCGTAAACAACACGATTCGCTATATCACCATGAAGATAGGCGATAGTGAGTAGTTCGGCGGCTAATGCCGGCGGTGTGGAATATTGCTCCTCCACCACGGAAGGATGTTTTAGATCTTCCAGTTGCTCCAGCAGGAGCTCCAGTTCCTTCTTCATTCTTCCCGCTCAGAAGTCAAGACCTGCATAATTAGAATGTGGGCACAGTTTTACATCAAACATTTAAGAATAATAAGATATGGATGTTTTTAGCCCGATCACCACGACGGGTGCGAAGGTGTGCATAGAAACCTTCGGCTGTACTGCCAATGCAGGAGATACGCATAAGATAAGGGCGATACTGAAGAGAAGTGGCGCGATACCTGTAGCAGATATCAATGAAGCGGATTACGTCATCGTGAATACATGCACAGTCACGGAGCGGACGGAATTGAACGTGGTGAAACGACTGAAGGAACTGAAGCGGAGTGGCAAACGAGTAATAGTTGCGGGCTGTATGGCTGCGGCACAGCCTGAGCTGGTGAAGCGCATCCTGGACGACGATACGGTCATGATAACGCCAGATATGTTATATCCGGTTATGGATTTCGATTTTGAGTGTTCTGTGGTGGGTATAATACCGATAGCGATGGGCTGTCTAAGTAATTGCACATATTGCATAACGAAACAGGCAAAGGGCAGCCTGAGAAGCCAGGATCCGGAGAGCATACGCAGAGCTCTCAGGTACGCGATTGCAAAAGGCGTTAAGGAAGTGAGAATCACCGCTCAGGACTGCGCAGCTTATGGATTTGACCATAAGCAGAAGTTACCGTGGCTGTTGAAGATGCTGACGGAATTGAAGGGTGAGTTCAGGATCCGCGTGGGCATGATGAACCCGTTCACACTCATCCGGATCATAGATGAGTTACTGGATGCTTTTGACTCCGATAAGGTATTCAAATTCTTCCATGTGCCTGTTCAGTCTGGTTCTGACAGAGTGCTGAACGATATGCGACGCAACTATAAAGTCGCGGATTTCATAGAGATAGTGCGAGCCATAAGGAGAAGATTCCCGTACTCTACCATCTGTACCGATTTCATCGTTGGTTATCCAACGGAGCGAGAGGAGGATTTCCTGGCTTCTCTGCGATTGCTCGAGGCAGTGAAGCCAGAGAAGGTGAATATTACGAGATTCTCACCGAGACCCGGTACGGAAGCATCAAAGCTGAAGGATATGCTGGCTCGGACAAAGAAAACGAGGTCACGAATAATGGCTGATACCTACCACAGGATGGCACTTGCCATGAATAAGAGGCTGATAGGGCAGGAACTCCAGGTTCTTGCTACGGAACGTGGTAAGAAAGGCGGCGTGCTCGCACGTGATATGGCATATAGAACGGTGATATTAAAGGAGGAAGTGCCTCTCGGCTCGTTTCTGAATGCGCGTGTGATGGACGCAACGAGCACGTACCTCGTCGCAAGCGCTGGGTAGTACCCTTGTATCAACCGGAATAAATCACCACACTACCTTTGTTATTTGTAGAGGAATAAAACACAGATGCTTTTATCTGCCGTTCAGCCAGTAATTCGC
>JAODGV010000044.1 GCA_025464425.1 Methanosarcinales archaeon
GTGGCTATTATATTGTTGCCGAGCTCACAGTATTCACCCACCATCATGCCTGACTTCAACTTATGGTACTCTCCACCTATTTCTATGGTGCTATCTTCACTGCGTGCCACGAGTCCGCATGTAACCTCCGTGCCGGTATCAAAGATCGAGTCATGTATGGAGCAGAACGAGCCAATACTGACCATATCCATGATTACGGAGTTCCGTAGCTCGGTAAATGCCTCTATCCTGACGTCATTGCCTATGCTCGTTGATGGGTATATGCACACATTGGGACCAATCTCACAGTTATCCCCTATGAGCACCGGACCCTTCAGGTATGAATTCGCTCTTATTACCGTGTTCTCGCCCACGGATACGCTGCCCGTGATAGTAACTCCTCGCTCCACCTTGCCCTGTATCCTGCTCATACCGGTCTTCAGCACTATATCATTCAGACGGAGTATATCCCATGGATAAACCGCATCGAGCCATGCGTCATGCGTCTCGTACGCCCGTACAGGATAGCCCGCGCGGACCATCTTCATCAGGCTTACGGGTAATTCATCCTCTAAGAAATCGAATATTGTCCTGTCAAATGCGTATATACCGGTATTTATCAGATTGCTTATCTCCTCACCCGGCTTCTCAACTATATCCCTCACATAATCGCCATCCAGCATTACAACTCCATATCTGCTCACATCCTCATGCGGCTTTATCAGTATCGCATTCTCGTCCGCGGTCAGCAGTTTCGCAATTGTTGCGGCATCAATCACGTTATCGCCGGACAGCACGAGGAATCGGTGATCAACCATGTCTTCCGCACACCGCAATGCGTCGCCAGTTCCGAGCAGGTGCTCCTGAACCACGTATTCTATCTCCACACCGAACTTACTCCCGTCGCCGAAATAGTCCATTATCTTCTCTTTCTTGTAGCCAACCACGAATATCAGGCGTCTTATGCCGTTATTCGCAAGCGCTTCCACAACATACTGGAGTACCGGCTTGTTCGCCACTCTTATCATTACCTTCGGCTTCGAGGCTGTGAACGGTCTCAACCGCTCTCCTTCGCCCGCTGCAAGCACCACCGCCTGGTTAAACATTTCTCGACCTTAGCGATATATTTTTCATCAATTTCATAACAGCATAGGGCATGATAACAATTAAATGTGCATGAAACTTAAAACTGTGATGATAGTGTTATGATCGAGGAGATAGGTGTAACCGCGGGTAAAATATGGAACCTGCTACATGATAAGGGGGAGATGAGTATTTCCGGTGTGGTCTCAGGGGTAAACACATCACGGAGCATGGTATATATGGGACTGGGGTGGCTGGCACGTGAGGACAAGCTGGAGTTCACAAAGAAGAGCAGGGGTGTCTCTGTCAGGTTGAAGTGAAGTGCCTGTCAAGATATTGATGCTATCATGGGAATATCCCCCGCATAAGATAGGTGGTATTGCCGAGCATGTTGATGCACTCTCAAGAGCACTTGCAAGGGGAGGACATGAAGTGCATGTGGTTACACCAGGCATGCATGGCGGTTACGAGCAGCAGCCGGATGGTGTTCATCTGCACCTGATAGAGGTTGACCCGTATATGCGGGATTACATAGCGAGAATGAACGAAGGAATGAAGGAAGTCGGGGCTTCTATCGTTTATGGCTACGGCATAGATGTGATACACGCACATGACTGGATGGTGAGTGATGCTGCGATCGAACTTGCAAATGCGCATCAGATCACGCTTGTAGCGACCATACACAGCACAGAATTTGGCAGATCGGGTGGTATAAAGGAAGCGTATCAGATGCGTATACATGATAAAGAACTGAGGCTTGTGAGTACAGCAGACCATGTAATAGTCTGTAGCGATAGCATGAAGAGGGAATTAAAAGGTCTGTTTGGCATCGAAGATAATATCTCGGTTGTTCCAAATGGTGTAGAGGTGCCGAAGTTCAGTTTTGAAGTTGATAGATGCGCGCTGAAGTTGCAGTTCTGCGGCTCACGTGATACGAAGATGATACTATTCCTCGGTAGACTGGTCTATCAGAAGGGTGTGAACGTCCTGATAGGGGCGATGCCACGCGTCTTAGCTGAATGCCCGGATACGAAACTGGTGATAGTGGGAGAGGGACCGATGAGGCTGCAACTGGAGCAGGATGCGTTCTTACTCGGTGTCGCGGAGCATGTAGTATTCACGGGCTATCTCGACGATTACACGGTCAGGTGCTTATTGAAAGCTGCGGATGTGTTGGTTATGCCCTCTATCTACGAACCTTTCGGTATCGTGGCACTGGAGGCGATGGCGGCGAGGGTACCGGTTGTTGCGTCTGATGTTGGTGGCATTTCAGAATTGATAAATGACGGTGAGGGTCTGAAAGTACCGCCAGACAACTCATACGCACTCGCTGATGCCATTGTAGCTGTGCTAACGGGTGAAGACGACGTTGTTCGGGATATGGTGGAACGAGGCTATAATAAGGCGATTGCCATGGATTGGGATGGTATCGCAGAGGCTACTGCGGGTATATATATGCATGTACTAACTTCAGCGACTAAAAATGAGGAATTAGAATCGAAGGGTGATAGAAACGACTACCGGGATGTGGAGACCGGGGATCTGTGGCAGTATCGGTACTCCTGAGTGTGTGTATTTATAACATCCGGTCCATTGCCATCCATATCACTATGTATGTCATTGGTTTAATCCCATAAATATTCCGTCGTTTAAATAGTAAATTTATGCCTGTTATAGTACATTGCAATAATTTTTTCACTGATTATAAATTTTTTTCAACATATCGAAAACTATAAAAAGATATTAATACATTAATATGAAAGTGATGGAGATCCTGGAGAAGATATTCGGGAATAATACGCACATTCAGCTTATACTCCTGTTCTACAACAACGGTGGCTATTTCGATAACATCACCGGGCTTGCGAAGATGCTGGGTAAGAGCCACGTGACCGTCAGGAAGGTCGTTTCTGACCTCTTAGATGCGGGTATATTGAGCGAATTGCATATAGGGAAGTCGCGTGTGATAAAGATAAATGAGAACAGCCCTTATACCGAGGCACTCTTCGATTTCATCCATTCTATGCACAGTATAAGAGAGAAAAAGAGCATAAGAGAGATAATAGAAGCGAGGTCATAATCTATTTGTTAGATTTTAATATATTTAATTAACATAGTTTATAAAGTAGAGATGGGCAAAAGAGGCGTTCAATATTTCACGCTCTCGGAGATAGAACCAAGGGTGTGGTTCATGCTCACCGGCTGTAACTTCCGCTGTAAAGGCTGTTTCAGACCCGCACGGGATGGTGGCGGGACACCACTCACTCCAGAAGAGACACTGAAACGTGCAGAACAGGCATGTCTCAGGTACTATGGTGAGCTACCACGCAAGGCGATGATTACCGGCGGTGAACCCACTATTGATAGGGAATACCTGCTTGAACTCGTTCGGGGCTTAAATGAACGTGGATTTGAGGAGATCGTTTTGATGACCAATGGTTATGAGATAGGACGTGACAGGAACTATGCTTCTGATCTGGTAGATTCAGGGTTGACAGAAGCGCATGTGGATATAAAAGCCTTCTCCGATGATATTCATAGATGGTACACCGGTAAATCCAACAAGCCAGTGTTAGAAGCAGTGAGGAGATTAAACGACACTGATATAGAACTGGTTGTTCAAACCGTTTATATGCCTGGTATTGTGGAGGATGAAGAGATAGAGAAGATAGCTATTTTCCTGGCTGGAGTGAATCACGATATAAAATACCGGATAAATCCGTTTGCACCCGCTTTTGCATTTGAGAAGGTATCCCGGCGTCCAACCATAGAAGAGATGGAACATGCATACGAAATCGCTTCCAGATACCTCCCAAATGCCATTATAAGCAGGAGTTGTTACCGTGAATATCCCACGCCACCACCACAGGAGACATGGATAACCGTTTATCCTGACCTCACTTTCAGGAGGAGAACCATAAAGGACCAGGAGGAGGATAGAATCGCATGGCTTTCACGCTCAAAATCGAAACCGAGGGATGAGATAGTCAATGAAGTTGAAGAAGAGCGTGATAGTTTTGAATATCGTCAGAAGCTGGAGGAGGTAACAAGGCTGCCTCCTCATGGCTTGAGTTAAACTAAAAAGTTTTGTGCGTTGTTCAGTTCGGTTCAGTTCGGTTCAGCGAGGCTCATGGATGAGCCAGGCACCGCAATGTGTTATTCTACTCGTCTTCACCTCGCCAAATTCCTCTAATGCTTCGCTATATCCGAGTACGAATACGGTATCACCGAGCATAGCGACACTGGCGACTTTACCTTCCGCCGCTACCGCTTCTATTGCATCGCGGCATCGTTCACATACCAGTTCGCTTTTCAATGCGAAATCACGCGCTGCTCGCATGAATGTCTCAGGTTCTGGCTTCTTCAGTAGCTCTTTCATTGCTGCTCTTCCGGCTTCGTTCACTCTTCTCACGCATGAGTCCTCACGCAGAATATCGCTCGTTGATTTCTCACCGAATGTGACATAGCTTATCTCAGTTGCATACGGCACTGAAATGAAGTCGAGCATACCTATACCAGGTGGTCCAGGGCGTTTCCTTATCACGATACCGCCGCCATAAGCCTCCGCTATCACATCGCCCAGACCGGTATTGTTCACCACCTCCGCGCGATGCGCTATCTGTGCCACTTCATTCAATGTCATATTGAGCGATAGGAGAGAATTCAACGCCAGTGCTGTACTGAGTGCACCAGCACCGCTTGCTCCGAATCCGCATCCAATCGGTACCTCAAACCGTGTTGATACCCGTATTCTGCCTGCATAGTGGCTCCTATTTTTGCCCACCATACACTGGAGGACATACTCCGTTGTTCTTGCCTCCCCTACCTCTTTACCGTTTATCTCGATACCGGGTCTTACATCATTGATGATACCTCGGTCTTACAGCCAGACTCCAGCACGATACCACAGCCAATGGAGCCTTTATACAGTGGATTCTCATTGTCACAGCTGACGAAGATACCGGTTATATGCGATGGCGAATACGCACTTGCATACGCTCCATGCATTTGTATGGATTTATAAACCTGAGATGGTATTATCTTATTAATGGTGGGACGTGTTTGTAGAGCAAGGGCTAATTGCGTACCTGAAGTTCTGGAGACGGTGGTTGAGATAGCACTCAGCATAGCGCGGCAGAACCGTGATCAAAGGCGGCTGGGTGCTCTCTTTGTGGTTGGTGATGAGGAACGTGTGCTGAAGAAATCCATACCTCTCATTCTCGATCCCTTAGCGGGACATCCAAAAGATGCGAAGGACATAAGGAACGCGAATGTCCAGGGCACGATAAAGGAGCTTGCGAAGCTCGATGGGGCTTTCATTATCAGTACGGACGGTTATGTTCTATCCGCAGCGCGGTACATAGAGGCGAGCTATCGGAATATCAACCTGCCCATGGGCTTTGGCAGCAGGCACATGGCGGCGGCATCCATATCCCGGGAGACGAACGCTATTGCGATCGTTGTATCGGAGAGCGACGGTGTCGTGCGTATCTTCGATGACGGTGAGCTGATAGCCGAGATAATGCCCGGGATATGGGAGCTGGATAAGATAAAGCCACATATAAGTGGCAAATATGAGCGGATAATAAACAAAGAGCAGGGTATAACGATGATAATAAAGGAGTAGTGAGCTGTGTAGCTGCTCTCATGGTTTATTATGGAATAACTACATGCTTTTTATTTATCAAAATAGTTAATTAATACAGAGCGATAGATATAGGTGGAATAATATGAGTGGGATAAGACCAAGTATAAAAACCCTGAAGGATGTCGGGTACAGGGAGATAACGAGGAGCGAGGATGGTAGTCCGAAGAAAGTGTGGAGATGTTTTATAAAGGAAGGGAATTACGGCAGGTTCATTTCAATAGAACAGCACTGGGTACGGCGTATGGAAGGTGGCAGGATTGTTGAGAGTGACTGGGCGAGGAAGTCATTTAATTTCCCTTTTGATAGAGAAAAGGCGCTTGGCACCTGGAATGCGGTAAGGGAGCTTATAGAGGAGGCTTTAGGTGGTTCACCACCTGTTGATGATCTGAAGAGAGAAGTGGAGGAAGAGTTCGGTCTGGATGAAGGATTTTAGGCTATAGCCAGTGCTCGATACTCTGTTGTGAGTCGCTGTGGCTCATCACGCGCTCGAGCGCTTTACTCACCCGCTCTTCTGAGAAGTCATGTTGCTCACAGAGGAACTCCTTTATCCTCGCCTCAGCCGGTTCTCGCCACTCCAGTTCGTACGTTGAATCAACCTCAGGATGGAGGAATATATCACGAACGAGTTCATAGTTCGCTATGCCCTCTGTATCTATTACCGATTTCGCTATCAGATTATCAATGCTGTGATATTCTTTAATGAGTTTCAATGCCCTCTTAGCACCTATACCCCGCACACCAGGGTTGAAATCGGTACCAACAAGTATTGCAATCTCCACAAGCTCCTCACGCGTTATACCCAGAGCTTCTGTTATATCTTCAAGTATAGCAAGCTCTGGCTTTGCTCTCCTTCGTGGTGCACTGAGGTTTCTCACCATTACAGGCGCGCCGAAGAGCAGGCAATCGTAATCTTGAGAAGCTACGAGCTCGACATCGCCCCTCTGAGCCATAAAT
Source organism: Methanosarcinales archaeon (assembly GCA_025464425.1). Taxonomy (GTDB): domain Archaea; phylum Halobacteriota; class Syntropharchaeia; order Alkanophagales; family Methanospirareceae; genus G60ANME1. The sequence continues at coordinate 6,665 of JAODGV010000044.1, forward strand.
GCCGCCTGAGCCTCGCCTTCTGATGGCGCCTGCACGAATGGTATGCCGAGATAACCGAGCAGCTCCTTCGCATCTTCTACCACACCGGGCTCGAGCCTCGCAGATGCTTTAGCGTATTTTAGCGCTTCCTCGGGCACTTCCGCCTCCGCCCACCGCCTCTCCGCCTCTGCACGCCGTTCCGCTCTCGCCCTGATAACCCCGGTCTTCAATATCGAGGGTTTGCCATCGAATACGAATACCAGTTTCATACCCCTCGCCATCAAATTCGTCGTACGGTATATCAAGCCAGAGAGATGCGAGGTGACCCTGCCAGTGGAATCTTTCAGTGGTGTCCCATCAGGCTGTCGGATTATACTCAGGAACTGATAGAGCATGTTATAAGCATCAACCGCAATGATCTTTCCAGAAAGTTCATCCAGACTGGCTTCCCTCAGCTCCAATATCTCGCTTATGTTCGTGCCCATAATTAAAGTTATCACTCACGCAACCAAAAAAGAATTTTGTTATTCCAGAGCTTTCTTTTATGATATGGCTGGAGAGGATGCGATAAGAAGAGCTATGGATTTTGTGCTATCAGCGGGTGCCAGATACGCGGATATTCGGCTGGAACGCAGCTATGCCACGGTTATCGAATTTAAGGACGGTGTATTCCGCGAGATGAGTTATGGTATTGATCATGGTGCTGGTGTTCGTGTACTGTACAGCAATTCGTGGGGCTTCTCATCATCGAACGAACTGTCTCTGATGGAGCTCTTCGAGGACGCATTCAAAATCGGGCGAGCACTGTCATCGCATGAAAAACGGTCTGAGCCCATAACTCTCGCAGATGCACCGGCAGTAAAAGAGCATTTCAGGCTGAAAACACGTATTGAGCCCGCGGATGTGAGCATGAGCGAGAAGAAGGAGATGGTAAAAGCGGCATACAGGGCAGCGAAAGAGTACTCAACGCAGATAAAAGGGGTCACCATATCCTATGTTGATGGTTACGGTGAGCGGATATATGCGAACTCAGATGGTAGCTACATAGTGGAGGTGTTACCATCAGTCTTCATGCGTGTACACGTGGTGGCGAAACGTGGCAACATTCTGCAGGAGGGCAGGGAGACCACGGGTGCAGTTGGTGGCTTTGAAGTGGTGAAAGATGCGGCTCCAGATGCGATAGCGGTAAAAGCTGCGGATAAAGCTGTCAGACTGCTTGATGCGGAACTGCCGCCCGCGGGTGAGTTCCCTGTCATCATGGATCCCAGGCTAAGTGGAGTGTTCATGCATGAAGCACTCGGTCATGCCGCGGAGGCGGATCATGTGCTCTATGGAGAATCCATATTGAGAGGCAAACTGGGCGAGGCTATAGCGTATGAGGGTCTTACGATTGCAGATGATCCGACGATTGAAGCGTCGCATGGCTATTATAGATACGATGACGAGGGTGTTCCTGCGCACCGTACGGAAGTGATAAGAGATGGTGTGCTCGTATCATTCCTGCATACCCGTGAGACTGCCGGCAGATTAAATACCGTGCCGACCGCGAACGCCCGTGCTTCAAACTATTCTGAGATACCGCTGGTAAGAATGAGCAATACGATAATCGAGCCCGGAGATTGTGCGTTTGAGGAGATGCGGGAGGATATATCATACGGTATTTATGCGATGGGCATGCGAGGGGGTCAGGTAGATACGGTAAGAGGCGAGTTTCAGTTCAGTGCGGAGGAGGCGTTCCTGATAGAAAACGGTGAGCTTAAAAGGAGATTGAAGAATATATCGCTATCAGGGCGCACACTTGATGTGTTGAAGAGCATAGAAGCACTGGGTAAGACCAAAAGGAAGGGGTCTATCGGCTTCTGCGGTAAAGAGGGTCAGGAAGTCCCGGTTTCTGAATATGCACCTCACATACGTGTAAGGAAGATACTGGTGGGGGGTGGCGCCATGCCAGCCACTTCAGCTACTCACGTTCCTTCACATAGATGACGTCACCTTCTTTCAGCCTGTTGAGCCGTTCAATGGTATGAGGTGAGAATGCGAGTGCGAGATTGGCGCCATCAAAGCTCTCACCCGTCGGTCCATATCTCTCACTGTCATCCAGCCGAACACCCATGAGCCCCCTGTTTGACCTTGACATGTTCGTAACGCCCAGAACGCCCCGCTCCACCATGTCCTTCGGCAGGTTCTCGGGCACCAGCGTACCCGCTTCTTCAGCACTGCCCTCGAAGAGCACTATCATGCCTGGTACAACGAAATGCACCTTCAAATGCCCTATTGGGCGATTGATCAGTCCTGTGAGCTTCTTGAAGTACCATACCGTCCTGGGCGCTTTATCATAGAATAATTCCACTTCATACACGTCCTCAGCCTCCACTCCCATGGTTCGCACCGTGCCTCTATCAATGATCTCCATGGTCAGCTCTGGCTTCTGATCCACAACGATCGCATCATCATCGCAATTCCCCTCCCTGACCTGCTCTATATTCTCCGCGGCGAAGAAATCCTCGGCTTCTTTCTGGGTCTTACCCACCACCATCATCCACTTCGGCTCGGTCTCTATGAGTATCGTATCGTCCTGATGTGAATATTCAAACAGGTCACCGCCCTGAACCACCACGCCGAAGACGTTATGTGCGGGGTTCGGTAACCTGTTATCCTTGTACAGGAATATCTTACCACGTTCTGTACCGGAATTTCGTGCGGTTAAACAGTACTTCGACCTGTATGCGAGGTTCTCAGGCGGTAAACTGAGCCCCTTCAGTGATCCCGACGCCACATACGTATTCGCAAAATCATCAACATGAATGACACCGCGATAGGTGAGCGAGAAGAAATGCTCGCTCGACATCGGCGCTTCCCTGAATAATTTTATCTTCGCGAAGGTGAATATCTCCTGCCCCTCCTCTATACTGGTATTCATATCCGCGGTAACAAACCCCACTCGCTCCGCTTTCGTTACTATCGGATGTATCTCCTCTATCCTCTCACCTTCATCCAGGCGTGTAATTATGCTCCGCCCGCGAGTTAACCGCCCAATAACCGCATCTTCGGCAGTGCCATAAGCAGCCGTATGCTCCTGCTTGCTTATCATCAGGTAGCACATCCCGGGGTCAAACCCGCCGAACCCGAGGAAGACATCCCACTTCTTATACGTGTGTTCGTTCCTGTCCACGCTTAAATCGGTCTGTATAGGTCCGATAGCGATGACATTCTCGGTCTTCCATGCTATTATACCACCATTGAACCTCTTATATTCGCTGAGGAATAAAGACAGAGCAGGACTGCCTGCCGCTTCCTCTTTTGTTATTTTTATTCTCGCATATCCTCGTTCGAGTTTCACCTCAAATTCATTCTTCAATTCCCGCTCCGCCTTTTCAGAAACTACAGCAACCACACAACCCTGTCTGTAAGGACCCTTAAGCTCCTCTATGATTTCACCCAAACTCTTACTCTCGACTTCCTGATCCTCACCATTGAATTTGATTCTCATATTGTTTAATTTAAACCTATATTCTTAAAAGTTTTTTCTCTTTTGTGCTGTGTTAACGATTGCTGTTATCTTCTTACCACTATTGTCACGATATCACCATCAGCGAGTACATGAGATAGTCCCACACGCTGACCCGGATGCCGGGCAGAACGCCCCCAGACACGGGCATAGCGGAATTTAGCAATGAAATCGCGATGAATCGCGGCACAGACATCAGCAATGGTGGATTCCCGTCTCAGTACCAGCGGGTTTTCCATATCCGGCGTACCGCCCTGCGGTCTCATGTATATCTGTATGAAGCCCAGCGTGTCGTAGATACGCTCTTTCAGTGCTTCGAGATTGATATCATGTTCAGCAGAGATGAATATCGCGTCAGGAAAGCGTTTCCTGAGCGATTCGAGCATAAACGGCTCTACAAGCTCGGTCTTGTTCAGTACGGTGATGGCATCAATATATCTACGATTGCCAGTAACAGCATCTATGAACTGCTCAATGGTGAGTCCTTCCTCTCTTATGAGAACCTCTGCATTGTGTATTTTGTATTCCATCAGCACTGCTCGAATAAGAGCATCATCTATATCGTGCTTCACCGTGCTCTCTATCTTTATCCCGCCCCGAGCCAATTTGCGTATGCTCACGTCAGGTGCTCGCGCATTTACACGAATACCCGCATTATACAGCTCCTCCAGGAGTATTTCATACTGTTTCGGGGCATCATGAGCCGCATCGAGCACAATGAGTATCAAATCAGCATTCCTCAACGCAGAGAGCACTTCTCTCCCCCTGCCACGACCGTAAGAAGCGCCGGGTATCAGCCCTGGCACATCCAGTATCTGGATGCGTGTGCCCCTGTAATGTAGCATACCGGGAATGACTTTAAGGGTTGTGAAGTCATAAGAGGCGACCTCGGCACTGGCATTTGTGAGGCGATTGAGCAGAGTGGACTTACCGACCGAGGGATAACCAACCATGGCGACAGTGGCATCTCCTGATCTCTTCACATCAAATCCCGCACCTGTTCTCCGTCCCCCTGCGGTCGAATGTGCTTTGAGTTTACTCTCTCTCAATCGTGCCAGCTTCGCCTTCAACCGCCCGATATGATGCGACGTTGCCTTGTTGTATGGCGTATTTCTGATTTCCTCCTCAATACGCTTTATTTCCTCCTCTATGTCAGCGCTCATTTCACCTCTGCTCTTCGTACTGTTCGGTCAGTTTAACCCGAGCGGGTTTTATTCTGCTCACGGGTTCTTCAACCGGCGTGAATATCTCCACCGAGTCTTCGTTCACACTCCGGAGTATTCCAATGCCAAGGCATGAACCGTTATTGTTATTACCGAAGAGCCCGACAAGAGTACCGACTTCTGGCTGACCCTCTATAATAATCGCGGATGCAAAACTACGATATCGCGCATTTCTGAAATATCGCCGGTATGATGCGGTACGCATTCGCCGCCGGTCATTTCTTGTCCTCTGTACCACACGTTCGTCAACCCGCAACCTGAGTAGAGATAAGTTACCGCCCAGCCGCTGGATTATCTCTGACAGTTCGCTATCACGCTCGATGGCAATGATGAGTGCTGGTTGAACAGTGGCTATCTCTCGTAATTTGAAGTTACATGCTTCTTCGCCCTCTACCCAGCCGGTTGAGTCAACGAGTATGATATCCGGGTTGAGCGCTTTAGCATCGCGCACCGCAGCAGCTATGCCATGCAAACATGCTTCAATACAGCTGGCGGGAGAGGTATCACCGGCGAAATAAAGCTTACGGGGTGGTATCTCATACAGTTTTCGTATTCGCCCGCCGTCTTTTCCCATACCCATACCCATACCCATGCCCATACCCATACCGATACAGCATGGTGGACCGATGTCGCTCTGACCTATATCTGCATCTATTATCGCCACCTTCTGGTTATGGACACAGCACATGTTCGCTATTCTGGTCACCGTATGGGTCTTTCCCACATCAGTACAGCCGAGCATATAAATGAGCGGCTGGTGTGTCCTGTTAAGTATGTCAAGCACCGCTCGTACAGCGATATCACTATCTGTTATCCCCATTGCATCGTTTATAAACTATTATAAAAGCGGATAGATAGATAAAATTCCATTCCTGATTCATCATATCAAATTCTGCCAGTCTCGCAGACCGAGAACGACCTCGAACTCGCGAGCTGATAGCACAGGCACTTCCGCAGAGATATACTCTGCCAGGCGAGGACATGCCGTATTCACAAATGCATCCACACCATAACCGAGCAATCTCTCTTCTGTTATTTCATTCATCGCTATGAGATATGCTTTCCGCCCTCTCTCTATCGCACTATCCTTCAATCGCTTAGCTTCGCCCATATTAAACTGACCGCTCTTCATGCCTATGATAATTCCAACCGAAGTGGCATCAAACGCACGTGCAATTGCCATGTAACGCTTCTTTCGCTCTGCTTCCCCATCGAATATATTGAGCTGTGCTGTGAAAGGGTCAGCAGCAACCACTCGTCTGCCGGTATATAATGCGAGCCCGGTGGGATGGAAACTGCCGGAGCCGATGAAAAGGATCTCATCACAGGGTAGAGCAGCAGCAGAGAAATCGCAGCCCAGTACCTGCCCATCATACATCAGTCGGGATGATCTCCCGGTTTCGGCTTTCTTACCGTGCCGTGCGAGTATGGATTTCGCTTCGCTCAGCTGATGTACATGCTGCAATGTGCTCACCACACATACTCTCTCGCCTGCAAGTTCTTCCACCGCTTTCTCCACCACCGGTTTCACATCCACTTCACTCCTCAGCTCTATGTAGCATACCTTCCTCATATCACTGTGAGAGAGGCAAGTTTTGAAGTACGCGGTATGCCCGAAATGGAACAATACATCAACAACATTCAGCAGTCCAGTATCAATATCGCAAGCGCCATAGCATGAACTGCCAGAGATAATAACCTCCACACCAGTTCTCTCAGTGATAATCCCAGCGAGCTCGGTCGCTACGGACCTGACACCCTCAGGCAGTTGGATACCCACACATTTCGCATTACCTGTCTTTATATGCTCTTCTATTCGCTCTAATTCGAAGTCATACGTGAATTTTATCATCTGATCTCTGTGTCATATAAGACATTTCATGATAGAAAACATTATAAGAAGGTGACGTAGATGTAGAGACAACATTCCGCAATTGCTCACTTCAGCCTCCTCGTGTGGATACCGCACTCTCCTCCACACTTACTCGTGCCTTCCCAGCGACCTTCTCGCTCATCCTGCCAATCGTATACGGGCACGGTGCAAGGTTCACAACCAAGCGACCTAATCCGCCTGCCATCCGGGAAAACCATGTTATACCATGGATGCAACTCTATACCTTTTGCCGCGAGATACGCCCGTACCTCATCTTCAGTCCAGTTTAATATAGGATTCACCTTCAACAAGCCACGGAATTCTATCTCCCTGTAATCCTTCCTCGTCCTGCCTTCTGTATTCCTCAGCCCACAAATCCATGCATCGAGGTTCTTAACCGCCTCTTTCGCTGGTTCTACCTTCAATAATTCACAGCATCTATCAGGTTCAACTTCGTATATCTTCTTCCCATAAACCGTTTCCACTTCGGTACATTCCCTCTCAAATCTTTCCGTGGGCAGCAGCTTTACTTCTATCCCGTTCTCTTTCAGTACCTGCGGGACTTCACTCGCTACCATATACACCTTCACATTCAGGTTTAGCAACTTGTTCATCCTCACCAGATATTCAAATGTCTCCTTCGGCTTGAAAACGGTCATTATCGAAAACACGTTGATCGATGGATGAACTTCTCGCGCAAGGAGTACTGTTGCCATGCTGTCCTTCCCGAAAGAACAGGCAACTGCTATCCGCCGGCAGGTTCTCACCACATCAGCTATGATTTTCTTTGAGTGTGCTACCTTATCCAGCATTTTTTTATACATAAATGTTTATTTACCCGATGTGGTATTTAAGTTTTTCTATTTTTGACTATTAAATTATCTCATTGTATAATAACCAACATGAAAGAGTTTGAACGGTTATCTTTATATATGTAGCATGCCTATCTGGCACCAGATGTTATATTATACTCTTTTTAAATAAGAGCTTTTTCAAATCCAAAAATCATATCCTCAGTAAGAATTAGGTAATGCACACTCTCCGTTAACGAGATAGAACCT
>JAODGV010000045.1 GCA_025464425.1 Methanosarcinales archaeon
GTCTTTACCAGTGTTGCAGTCCCGAGCACACTTGTAACTACCCCTATGGCAATCTTTAACCTCCCGGTATCCACTCTCTTAACTGTATGAGCGGCAAACGGTGCAGCAATGACCGAACCAGTGCCCGTAGCGGCTGCAAGTAGCCAGTAAATCTCGCCCCTTACCAGCATATAACATGTAAATGCGACCATGCACACCAGCGCCTCAGCAAGTGTCGTGCTACCCACAGAACTCTTCACGCCCCTGCCGCTTATTATCTGCCCTCCGGTTACGAGCGGACCATAGCCACCACCGCTCACTCCTTTGTTGAAAGAGCTCAATAATCCTACCGCCATGAGACCAGCCCATGAAAATCTGCTCTCACGATTCCTCCGTATAAGGATTGTCAGCCCCATACCCAGTACCATTACACCGATATACACCTTGAGCACGATCATCGGGATGTTTATCGCAAAGAACACAGCTATTAACGCACCTGCGATTCCACAGACAGCAAGGATGAGCACAACTTTTGAATCGAGCGATTTGGGCACATAACCCAGAACACCGAGTCGCCTCTTTATCGCTTCGTCCTGACTGAAATCCAGATGTATATTCCCCTGCCGGTGATGAAAGAACCCGGCGATTAATCCGCCGACGAGCTGTCCGAACAGCACCGCAGGAACGACCTGTAAAGGCTCGAACCCCATAATCAGGAGCAGCGGGGTCAATGTGGTACCATAACCCATCCCGAGCGACGCATCCACATATTCACACAAAAGAGCAATAACTGCCACACTCACAAGTATCGGCTCCATCTTTCACTCCAGATAGCCCAGTGCTCTCAATCGCTTCTTCACCTCTTCCTCCTCCTCTGCGCTGAATGCCTGTTCCTCCTCTTCGCTAACCTCTTCCCTTAGCACCTCCTCCAGTACAAAGGTTACGTATTCCTCCACCGAACTGAATTCCGTAGCACGTACTCGCTCTTCTACCCGGTCGTAAAGCTCAGCCGGTAAGAACACGGCTCTCTTCTCACTCCCTTTCGCATCTTCTCCTTCTTTCATAAATAACCAAGCCTCCTCAATCTCTCTCTTACCGCTTTTACCTCCTCTTCCGTCAGTTTATCTTCTTCTTTTAGTTTACCGCTTGATGCCAGACTCCGCATCACAAACACGATGAATTCGGTAACGCTGGAGAATCCCGTGCCCTCTATCATCGCCCGTAGCTTCTCATACAGCTCACGCGGTATCTTTATGGTGACTTTGTCTCCCATTTACACTCTAATTGTAGTAGTATTAGAGTATATAAAGTAATCACTTCTTACTCCTGGCTTGTACAACATTCACATCAGGCAGGGATGCGACCCGAATGTCAAACGAGGGAGGTTGATAGCGCAATGGGTTACTTAACCGAAGATGTATGATGCTTGCTTATCTTTAGCAGCAACTCCTCAATGTGTATCATGCTATTAAAAGCCTCGCATAGCCTGTGATCGGTATCACCCGTATACACCATGACCTTCGCCAGACTTCGCTCATCTGATTGCATCACCAGCATTGCGTCGTGTAGCTCTGCTACTATATCCTTACCACTCATCTTCTCGGTATGTATCAACTCTTTCAACCCTGCTCGTAATTTATCATAACGTCCTGAATATGCGTTATCTATCAGTTCCCTGATCTTATTCCGCCTGGTCATCGCCGCTCTCACCACCGTCATGACCTCTTTACCACCAATCCTGCGTGATAGTAGCGATGCTGCTTCCATTATATTTATCGCGGTACCTGCATCACCTGCGGCATAGTGTTTCACCATCGCAAGACCTGCACCTGTGAGTTCCACACCTTCATGCTCTGCTATCTTATTCAGCAGCCGGTCCATAGCACCGCTCTTATCCAGCGGCATAAAATGGAGGTTCAAACACCTTGACCTTATGGCAGGTATTATGGCTCCCGGTCTCGTGGTTACAAATATGAACCTGCTTGTACGGCTGCTACGTTCCATAATCCGTCTCAGTGCCTGCTGTATATCCACCGGCAACATGTCTGCATCACAGAACACAAGCATCTTGAATACCGCGTTTATCGGTGCTAACGCCGCATATTCACGCATCATATCCCTGAATACCACCATCGCCGGTTTGTTTTCATCGTAATATCTCCGGAACAACTTATCTTCCCGTAGCCACTTCTTCCGCTGCTCAATGAAATCACTGCATTCCACACGGATGAGGCACTCATGAGAGCCATAAAGCTCGTTAGCTAATGCCAGTACAGACGAGGTCTTTCCAACACCCCTGTGACCCCATAGCAGTAAATTCGGCAGCTCTTTATGTTCTGCAAAACTCCTTAGCAGACCGACCGGTTCTGCCTGCCCCACTATATCGCCCAGCTTCTTCGGTCTGTATTTCTCAACCCACATTCAACACCTCTTCACGCTCAATTTCACACGCTCAAGCCTCAAATCGAGCGTGTCCGGCTCAAGATGCACTACAAGCGCGTCTGGTGCAAACAGTGGCGTACCCACCACAAATAATTTCAATAATTCAATCATCTGAAAAGCTCGTACGAGCAGATTTAAAACCGGAGATAAGATGTGGTCACCAGCCGGGAATTCGAGTTCATCGAATGGTATCCCGTCTGGCAATACTGTTGTTATCACCGGATAAGTGATGAATGGTATGCCAAGCTCAGACGCTGCATTCGCAACCTCTCTCTGCTCCTCGTAACCGTAGCCACCGATCGCTACATCCGTGCCCCTCAACAGTTGTTTGTACTCAATCGCACTTGCCGGTATCTCTCGTACCTCTTTCAATCCGTAACTCTTCAGTAATTCCAGCATCACCACCCCGTCCATTACACTTACACGCACCAATCTCAGATCCACCATTTATGCCTGTTCTTTATTATTCGCAGCGATATAAAATATTATGCCTGGTAATACTTTCGGGCATCTGTTCAGGGTGACGACATGGGGCGAATCGCATGGTAAAGCACTGGGTGTTGTTGTTGACGGCTGCCCTGCCGGTATCAGCTTATCTGCGGCGGATATACAGTACGAACTGGACAGGAGGAAGCCTGGTACGAGCGAGATAGCGAGTGAGCGGGTGGAGCCCGACGAGGTGCAGATACTATCAGGATTATTTGGTGGTAAAACGACTGGAACACCGATAACCATGCTCGTATGGAACAGGGATGTTGATTCCACACCATACGAAACGATAAAGCAGATTGCGAGACCGGGTCAGGCAGATTACACATATCAGATGAAATACGGACTGCGTGATTATCGTGGTGGCGGGCGCGCATCTGGTAGAGAGACACTTGCACGTGTCGCTGCGGGTGCGATTGCTAAGAAGGTTCTTGCGAGCCGTAATATTGAGATTGTGGGGCATGTGGTGGAGATAGGGGGCATAAGAGCGAAGTCTGTGGGGCTGAACGAGATAAAGAAGAATGTTGATACGAACGATGTGCGATGTGCGGATCCCGGCGCTGCGGTAAAGATGCGGGAATTGATAAAAGCGGTGAAAAGCGAGGGTGACAGTGTGGGTGGTGTTGTGGAAGTAATAGCAACAGGAGTACCTCCGGGGCTGGGTGAACCGGTCTTCGATAAACTCGATGCCGAACTGGCGAAGGCACTGATGAGTATCGGCGCGGTAAAGGGTGTAGAGATAGGTAAGGGATTCGAAGCGGCGAGGATGCGTGGTAGTGAGATGAACGATGAATTTTATATAGATGAAGGGTGCATAAAAGCGAGAACGAACAATGCTGGCGGTATACTCGGTGGCATCTCAACAGGCGAGCCGATAGTATGCAGATTGGCAGTGAAGCCCACTCCATCCATATCAAAGCCACAGCGTAGCGTGGATATGGAGCGCATGGAGGAGGTGGAATTGAGGATAAGTGGCAGGCATGACCCCTGTATATGCCCCAGGATCGTACCGGTAGCAGAAGCTATGGTCGCTATCGTGATTCTGGATTATTATATGCTGAGCCAGAGGGTGATTTGAATGAAAAGGAGCAATCTGAAAGGCACAGGGGTGAATGTAATTCTACTGGGCATTGTCAGCTTCCTGAACGATATGAGTAGCGAGATGATTATCCCGATTCTACCAATGTTCATCTCTGCCCTGGGTGGTACGCTCTTCGTTATGGGCGTTATAGGTGGTTTTCAGGATAGTATATCAAGTATCTTAAAGGTTCTTTCCGGTTACTGGTCTGATAGGGTTGGCAAGAGGAAAGTATTCGTACTCTCCGGCTATCTCACCTCCGCGTCCTTCAAATTGCTACTCTCTTTCTCTTCTCTATGGCAGCATATACTCCTATTCGCCAGCTTTGAACGCGTGGGTAAAGGGCTGAGAACCGCGCCGAGAGATGCTATTATTGCCGATTCCTTACCAGAAGCGCATGGTAAGGGTTTTGGAATACACCGTGCACTCGATACCGCGGGTGCGATCATAGGTTCGGTGATGGTTCTGATCCTGCTATTGCTATTCGCGTTCCACCTTGAGCAGATAGCTGAGCAAATTTCATTCTATCAGTCTGTCATATTCATTGCGGCTATAATCTCTTTTTGCTCGGTTTTACCACTGCACTTCGTGAAAGAGAGCAGGAAGCGCCCGATGAAAGAACGTCATGGTCTCCAGATAAGCATCCGCATGCTACCAGCGCAGCTCAAAATATTCATCATGGTGGCTACTTTGTTTGGATTAGCGAATTTCACCTATATGTTCTTCATACTCAAGGCAGAGCGGTCATTCGCCGCAGTCATGCCAGTGAAGGAATCTATCGCTCTCACCCTCATGTTATACATCTTCTTCAATATCTTCTATGCGGCGTTTGCCATACCGTTCGGCACACTCTCTGACAGTATAGGGCGAAGAAAAGTACTCACAATGGGTTACTTCATGTTCGCATTGACGTGTCTCGGCTTCGCATTTGCTGACTCAATTTATTCTTTCGCCATTCTTTTCCCGCTCTATGGTATCGTTTATGCCATGGTGGATGGTAACCAGCGAGCATTTGTAGCCGACCTATCTACTGCGGATTTACGAGCTACCGCGCTGGGTACGTTCCATACGATGATAGGTATAATCTCATTACCTGCGAGTATAATTGCGGGCGCTCTGGGCATGATAACACCTGCGCTAACTTTCATATTTGGTGCATGTGTGAGTTCAATTGCGGGACTACTCTTCGTGGCTCTTCGGAACCGCTTTTTGTGATGCCCGTGCCCCATCACCCGGCGCTACGGTGGAAAAAAGATTAGCTTTTTATATAACTTCATCAAATGTCTTTAGCATGCAATCTCCTGGACGTGCTGATTTACATACCCACACCTGCTATTCCGGCTTCAACAGGTTATTCTTTATACCTTATCCCGAATCGGTCACGCTGCCGGAGGTGATGGTTGATGCCGCGTTGAAGAAGGGGATGGATGTGCTCTGTATCACAGACCATAACGAGATAAAGGGTGCATGGAAGGCGCAGGAGTATGTAAAAGCGAATAGACTGGCGATAGAGGTTGTTACCGGTGAGGAGATTACCACAGCCGATGGAGAAATTCTCGGACTCTTCCTGCAGGAGCGGATCGCACCGGGACTCACGGCTGCTGAGACAATAGAGCTAATCCACGACCAGGGTGGTCTGGCTGTGGCGCCACATCCGTTCAGCTATCGCTGTCCCAGTCTCGGACGGCGTGTGGAGCAGCTCAAACTGGATGGTATAGAAGTACTGAACGCCGGGCATCGAGATGCATACGTTAACCGTTTAGCGCAGGAAGAAGCGGGTTCTTCATTCGCTCATACCGGGGGTAGCGATGCGCATTCACCCCGGATGCTGGGTGATGCATACACACTATTCCCGGGCAGAACAGCGGATGACCTCTATAAAGCGATAATACGGAAGGAGACGGAGCCGGGAGGTGGTCCCGCACCCCTATGTCACTGGATACTCTGGAACATCGGGATTGCACATGGTGTTGCCGCGAAGTTGATATTGTCATTGACGGCTGATTACATACCGGATGGTGACCCATTAGCCAGGATATACTGCATGCGGCGTCATAATAAGGTTATTGCAATGTGCAGTTGCATGCTCTTCATGGTTACGCCATTGCCTATCATCTGTGGTATATTGGGCGAGGGATGGCTCCGATGGAAAGGGCGCAAGAAATGGAAAGAGGTACATTCTACAATGAATTGAAGGAGCTGTGAATAAAACAGAATGAAAGCACTGGCACTCTTATCCGGTGGTCTGGATTCGATGCTCGCCTTAAAACTGATTCTTGAGCAGGGGGTAGATGTGGTGGCGTTGTATCTCCAGCTACCATTCGTCAGTGATAAAGGTATGGATTACGCCAGTGCCGTGGCGAAGAGATCTGGTATACCGCTGGTACGATTGGTTGCGGGTGGTGAGTACATCCAGATTTTAAGTAATCCGAAGTATGGCTATGGGTCTGGTATGAACCCCTGTATTGACTGTCATATCTACATGCTCCGTAAGGCGAAGATGGTTGCGGAAACGCTTGGTGCGTGTTTCATCGTTACTGGAGACGTTCTTGGTGAGCGTCCAATGAGCCAGTACAGACGGGCACTGGCGCTGGAGGATGAAGAGGCGGGTGTTGCCGGCAAAGTTCTGCGACCGTTATCAGCGAAACTGCTACCAGAAACGATCCCGGAACGCGAAGGCTGGGTGGATCGTACCAGATTACTTGCAATTGCAGGCAAGAGTCGAAGACCACAGATCGCACTTGCGAAACGATATAATCTGGAATATCCAAGCCCATCTGGAGGATGTCTGTTGACCTATCGTGAGTTTGCATCCAAGGTGCGTGACGTACTGATACACAATGAGCCATTGACGAAGAATACGGTGAAATTACTGAAATTGGGCAGACATTTCAGGTTCGGGCATTCAAAGATAATAGTTGGCAGGAACAGGACTGAGAACGAAATGCTCATGGAGTTACGAGAGCCGGGGGATTATATCTTTGAGGTGCAGGGTTATGGCAGTCCGGTAACGATCTTAAGAGGTGCTAAGAACCGGGATGCGGTGGTGTTCGCATCAAGACTGACGGCGCGATATTCTGACGCAGATACAGAAGCGGTGGTAGAATACCGTGATGGTAACATAAGGGGTAAGATTACCGTTACGCCTCTGGATGACCCGGATATCGCCCGTTTCAGGGTGTGATGATTATATAAAACATTCCGCAGTTTACATCCCATACCCTTTCATACAGCTTCGCCACCCATTTCATACGCGTTCTCATTCACATACATCGGTGCGAATTTCATGAGGGTCTCTTTTTATTACTGAAATAAAATACTTTAAGCCTGAGACTATGATTTATTAATTACATAAGATGGCAATGGACTATGCCAGAGTGGGTTTGAAAGCCGGACTGGAGATACATCAACAGCTGGATACCGCCACAAAACTATTCTGTAAGTGCCCCACAGTGCTGAGGGACAAGAAAGAGGCACGATATTCGTTTATACGCTATTTACGCGCATCCAAGAGCGAGCTGGGCGAAGTGGACGAGGCTGCACGTGCAGAAGCGGGGTATAACCGCACATTCATATACAAAGCCTATGACACCACATGCCTTGTAGAGAACGACGAGGAACCACCGGGCGAATTGAATCCTGAAGCGATTGATATCGCACTGGAAATCGCACTGATGCTGAATATGAATATCGTGGATGAGATACACACGATGCGTAAGATAGTGATAGATGGCTCAAATACCTGTGGCTTCCAGAGAACCGCACTGATAGCGACCGATGGCTGGCTCGCAACGGAGGAAGGGCGAGTAAGGGTGGATTCGTTATGCTTGGAGGAGGATGCGGCACAGAAGATAGAAGAGACAGAAGATGGGTGTGTTGTGTACTCCTTAGACCGATTGGGCATACCCCTGGTGGAGATAGGCACAGCACCGGATATACAAACTCCGGAACAGGCACGGAAAGTGGCAGAACAGATTGGTATGATACTCCGCTCCACGGGCAGGGTGAAACGTGGTCTGGGCACCATAAGGCAGGATATCAATATCTCGATAGATGGTGGTGCACGTGTGGAGATAAAGGGTGTCCAGAACCTGAGATTGATAGGGGAGATAGTGGCTAATGAAGTGAAGCGGCAGTTGAAACTCATGGAATTGATGCGCGAGTTGAATAGTCGTGGTAGCAGGGTTGAACATCGCATTGCTGATCTCTCTGATATATTCAGTGACACAGCATCGCGGGTGATAAGAAGAGCCGGAGGGCTGGTATTTGGTGCATGTCTCCGTAGATTTGCGGGCATACTCGGTACAGAATTGCAGCCCGGCAGACGTTTCGGTAGTGAATTAGCCGATTTCGCTGCCAGATACGGTACGGGCTTGATGCATACAGATGAACTACCTGCTTATGGCATAACCGAAGCTGAAATAGCGCGTATGAGAAGTGTGTTTAATGCTTCGGATTCGGATTGTATAGTAATAGTGGCTTCAGATAACCGAACGCGAGCGGAGAACGCACTGAGAGCGGTGCTGAATCGTGCGGAGGAAGCGATGCGGGGCATACCGAAGGAGACACGGAGGGCATTGCCAAACGGTAGTAGCGCATATATGCGACCCTTACCCGGTGCTGCTCGTATGTATCCTGAGACGGATGTACCGCCCGTGGAGATAGATGCTTTGCGGTTGAAAGAGATAAGTAGCAGATTGCCGGAGACGTTCGAGCACCGGATAGGGCGTTACAAGCGTCAGTTCGGGTTGAATGACGAACTCGCCACGAAAATAGGACGCAGCAGCAACTACAATCTCTTTGAAGCCATAATTGAGGCTTATAGTGACGTATCACCAACGCTCGTCGCCAGAACGCTTACCGATACGATGGTGGAGCTTATGCGGGAAGGAATAGAACTGGAGAATCTGACGGAACAGCATATCATTGATATCTTCAGGCTACTTGCTGCGAACGAGTTTGGTAAGGAGGCAATACCGGATATAATGCGATACATAGCGAACAAGCCAGAGCAAACGATAGAACGCGCAATAGAAGAGCTGGGGCTGAAAACAAGTATGGCGGATGTTGAGCGGTTCATTGATGATATGGTAGCATTGAAGCGTGAATTCATACTTGAGAAGGGCGAACGTGCAGTTGGAGCATTGATGGGCATCGTTATGCGCGAGTTTCGTGGCAAAGTTGATGGTAAGGAGCTGAATCAGATGGTGAGAGCGAAGGTACTGGAGCTACTTGCCAGTAGGGGTGATTGATATGGATAATAAAGAGAGGATAGGGATAGAAGATTTTGAGAAACTGGACATTCGAATAGGGGAGATAAAGAATGCTGTACGAATAGAGGGTAGTAAGAAGCTGATAAAACTCGATGTGGATATCGGCAGAGGAGAGAATATACCGCTCGTTGCGGGCATTGCGAGCGAGTACAAGCCCGAACAGCTCATTGGTAAACTCATACCTGTGCTGGTGAACGTGGAGCCGGTGCGGCTCATGGGTGTGGAGAGTCAGGGCATGCTCCTCGCTGCTGTCGTTGATGGCAAGCCAGTCCTGCTGCATCCAGACCGGGAAGTGCCGCCCGGCAGTGAGGTATGCTGATCAGCCAGCGGTTGCGTTTTATAATGTTACAGGCAATCTCCGCCCCTCCTCCTCTTCCTCGAACAGCTCGCCATTCTCCTTGTACGTTCGCAGCAGGAAATGCGTCACTGTATTACGAACGTGTTCAAGAGGCGCGATCTTCTCTGCAACGAAATAAGCAACATCACGCATCGTCTTGCCCTCGACCAGTACCGAGAGGTCATACTCACCGGATACCAGTCGCACAGACTTCACCTCCGGGAAACGCGATATCCGCTCGGCGATGCTATCATAGCCCTTGCTCCGTTCTGGCACGACTTTAATATCCAGCAGAGCCTGCACGGTCTCTATACCTGCTTTTTCATAGTTTATTATCGCCTTGTATTTCCTTATTATGCCCCGATCCTCCAGTTCCTTTATTATTCTCTTCACCTCGGATTCATTCAGACCCGTCTGAATCGCTATCTCACTGTCGCTCAACCTCGCATTATTCTCCAGTATCTTCAATATCGCGTTCCTGTGCTCGTCTTCCATATTCATAATATCACCTCGCAGGGGAATGCTATGTTATGCTATGCTTAAAGATTAACCTTTCATGGACTAAATAAATAACAATGAACGTTCTGGCGAAGGCGAAGGTGCTGGCAGATGCCGGGCGCTACGATAGCTGTGGACCCAGGGGCTGTGAGGTCATGATACTCAGAGGTCTGGGTGGTATATATAATGCGAAAGCCGAGCACCGCACCTGCAGACTGTTCAAGACCCTTATGACCAACAACTGCGTATTTGATTGCAAATACTGCCAGAACGCACGGGTCTGTAACACCAGCCACAATAAGGTCAGGTATAGCCCGGAAGAACTCGCCAGACTATTCCATTACCTGCATACCAGCCTCAAAGTGGACGGGCTATTCCTCAGTTCTGGCGTTGACGGCGACCCTGACGTGACAATGGAGAGGATGATAGATGCGGTCCATCTCCTCCGCTCGAAATACAGATTCCGGGGTTATGTGCATCTGAAGGTCTTACCCGGCACCTCTTACGAACTGATCAAACGTGCATCAGAGGTTGCAACCAGACTGAGCGTAAATATCGAAGCACCGAATAAGGCGGTTTTGAGTGAACTCTCATCCTGCAAGGATTACAGGATAGATATTCTGAGACGGCAGGCGTGGATATCAAGATTCAATCTACGTGGTGGTCAGACAACGCAGATGATTGTTAACGACATGGTAACAGATAGAGCGATATTAAAGATGCTCGACTGGGAATACCGTAAGTTAAAGCTCAAACGAGTATATTTCTCGGCTTTCAAGCCGGTAAAAGGAACACCCATGGAGCACGAGCGTGCATGCCCGCCAGAGAGACAGAACAATCTGTATAGAGTGGATTTTCTATTGCGTGTTTACGGCTATAAAATAGAGGATTTTGAACATGTAATGGATGAAAGAGGTATGCTACCGGTGGAGGATCCGAAACTCGCAATTGCACGGGCTACTCTTGACGCACCGATAGACATAAACGAAGCATCCTATGAAGAACTGATAAGAATACCGGGTATCGGTCCCGTGACAGCGAAACGGATAGCAGAACACAGGAAGATCTCCAGTTACAGCGAACTGGTGCGGCTTGGCGTGAGGATTGATAGAGCGAGACCGTTCATAGAACTCGGTGGCTGGCGACAGTCCAGATTGAGCGAATTCAAAGCGAGACCGAGCTCTTCAGGTCCTCTATGACTGCCAGCACCTTACGCCCTAATTCCGTGAGGTGATACACGAGGAACTTGCCCTCCTTATCGTAATCCACCAGTTTCGCATCCTTCAGTTGTTTCAGATGGTACGACATGAGTGAATACTTCAGATCGGTCAAATCGATGAAGACGCATACACAGAGGTCCCGGACATTCAACGCCCTCAGTATCGCTATCCGCAATGGATCGGAAAGTGCTTTAAAAATAAGGGCAACATCTGCTACGTCCTCCCTAACGAGCCGCCTTAACTCCTCAAGTGTTTCTATGGATATATCATAAGAAGGGGGTATCACAGTCATACTCTCACCCCGGTTTAACCCAGCTTGCCCGCATGGGCTCTTACATGCATCCTCATTCGCCTGTGTAGCTCTATTATCTCTTCCAGCCTGGTATCTTCTATATTATGGAAATACGGTAGTGTTATCGCCCTGTTATTGATATAATCCCGCAGTTCTGCGCTGATGCAATCATCAGGTATATTCTGTGGGTTGTTCTCGAAATCCCCGCGCCTGGCTGACCATACATCCACCACCTCCTTCACACGTGCAGTACCACCCTGAGCGAACGAGTCACAGAATATGAGCAGAAAAGAGATATCCACTGATGCAAGCCCCACACTGGCATAAGGCACTGAATATTCATTACCGTTGAATACAACCGCCAAACCACCATGCTCTTTCACCAGTTTCAGCATCTTATAATCGGTTATACTGTCACCAACCGCAATGGCATCGTTGAACTTCAGCCCCTTATCCCTGAGGATCGCACGTATCGCTTCCGCCTTCTTCTCGCCACCTATCACACGTATCTTCTCCAGCGGGTTAAATCCAATGGCGGGCAGTTCATGGAAGAAGAAATCGTCCAATATTGGGAAGAGTTCATCCTCCTCAGAGCTCCGCATCGCCTCTTCTATCCGTCTCGTCGCTTCGTTTAGCTTAGCCTTCACCGCAGCATCCGGCATCAAAAGCCCAAAATTCAGCTCTGTACATACAATATTGGCAGGTTCCACACCCAGTTTGCGCCCTATGTTGTATGCATGCTGCTCATAACTGGTTGAGATGATGTATATCTCCCAGCCTCGGGCACGTAAACACTCCATCAGATATCTCGCACCTTCTACAAGCGTTGCATCTTCAGACACGCGCCTTATATCCGACTCCGTTATACCGTGAAGCACGAGGAAAGGAGCTATCAAAGCGAGAGTATCGCCGGGTTCATAACCTTCTCGCCCTTCAAGTGTCAATATGTCATCGTATCGGCTTATAGCCTCGAATATGGATGCACCTCGCTCTCCTATCAGCTTCATCACCTCATATGCATTGTCCTGCGGAGATAGAGGACCCTCGAGGTCAAAGAAGATTATCATCGTAATAAATAAGATATGAATTGAAGTAACCTTTTATATATAGGGCAACCTAAATTAATCCATGGTCGTGGTCAAAGATGGAACTGAGCAGGAAGGCGGAAGATTATCTGGAAGCAATACTGAATATCATCGCAACCAAGGGGCGTGCCCGGGTGAAGGATATAGCGCAGGCTTTGAATGTCAAACCATCCAGCGTTGTTGAGATGGCGAACAGACTGAGCGATATGGGTCTCGTTGAATATAAGAAATATGACGGTATATCGCTGACAGATAAGGGAGAGGGGATAGCGAAGGTCGTGAAAGACAGACATGAAACTATAAGGGCGTTCCTCGAGATATTAAGAGTGCCTCCACGAATCGCGAACAAGGATGCCTGCATAATGGAGCACGAACTGGAGCCCGAGACGATAGAGCAGTTGAGGAAATTCGTTCGCTTCGTTCGCTCTGCACCTGATTATCCGCAATGGTTGCAGCATTTCGAATCTTTCTGTAAGACCGGGATACATCCCTGCGAGTTGGATAACAGGAATATTGCCATGCTATTGGAGGAAGAGGATTGAATTAAGTTTCTTTCTTCATCTCCGCGTTCACCAGTTTGATCATATCCCATGCCACTCTGGCATTCATCAGATAGTCATCCATAGTTGCAATTAGAGTACCGATTTTTGAAGTATCAAAATGGGTCGTAACATAATCGCCCTCTATCTCCGTAATCACACTGTCCGGATTGTCAGGCATCAGAGCAACTGCCACCGATCTGGTAAGTTTCACCTTCGCTCTTAACATACAACGTATATATTCCCTTCGCACACTTTAAGGTGCAGCCACAATCAATGGCACCTTCGCCTTTATATCTACTATGCGCTCTCCACTGCTCGCCCTACTCAGATGCGCTCGATGGTCTCCACATATGAGTAATAGCCCCTCTATTCCCGATACCGCATCTGCTATCTCACTCACATTCCGGTCTGTGATTCTTGCCGCTCGATGCAAATCCCAGCCACGATGCGCAAAGCGATCAATGGTGCGTATATGAGCGAATATCAGGTGCAACCGGTGCTTGTTCAGCATAGAAATCGTATGCTCGGTTATCTGCCTGTCGTATTCCACTATATCCGCACAGTCACTGATACCATATACACAGCTCAGCCGTCCGATGAGCGGTTCAGAACCTTTCTTCTCGAGTACCGCACCCGTCTTTCTCCCCTGATCCTCCATCAGCTCCAGAATCGATTTTCGGGTCGAGCGTCCGACATCTGCTGATGTGAGAATGCCATGCGATTCTGGTGTCAGTCCCGTGAGGATGGATGCAATTGCGGGTGTCGTGTGGTTGCTTACGGTCTCGCATTCCAGCATAAAACCATCCTGCCCTGCAAGTCTGTGCAACGTTCTCAATTCGTTACCGAGCTCGTAATAAAGTTCCATGTCCAGGCTATCCACCACCAGCAGCAGCACAGTGTGCGGTGTGGGATAGCGAGCATATGCGAACTCAAGTATACGCTTGATCGGGCGTGGGCGTGCGGGTGAATCCAGCGCGATATGGAAATACACTGCGAGTGTGGGCGCTATCTGCAGTAATGAGAAAGAATTTTTAACTGTTTGGTCGGGTTTCAACATCAGAATACACCTCCAGCTCATCATATATAAATCATAAATCTTAAGTTCATAGAAGTGAACGGGCAGGAACACAGCGGCTGTCGCCATAAGATTGGAATAAGGTAGCCTCAGATAGATTGAGATATATAGTGCCACAGCGCTTTTATGCCGCTCGAGACTGTGCCATCCGAGTATTCAACAACAGACATACCCGCAACCATCGCTTCTGTAACCACCGGGTCGTAAGGGATTTTGCCTGCTACTGGTATTCCCTCCGCGCTACAGTAATCCATGATCTCCTTACAGTTAGCTTCGTTCAGATCGTACTTATTGATGCAAACAGCAGTGGGTATGCCAAAGTGCTCTGTCACTCCTATAATCCGTCTGAGGTCGTGTAGCCCTGACATTGTTGGCTCAGTAACCACGAGCGCGAGGTCCACACCGGTAAGCGAAGCAATCACGGGGCAACCGATACCGGGTGAGCCGTCTATAAGTATGATCTCACAACCTTCCTCTTCTGCCACTCGCTTAGCGATTGTTCTAACCACCGTAACGAGCTTCCCGGAAGCCTCTTCCCCTGTTTTCAGTTCCGCATGCACCATCTTACCATATCTCGTCTGTGAAACGAGTGTATAGCCCGATATGCGTTCGCTTAGCGTGATAGCATCCTGTTCACAGCCAAACACGCAGGCGCCACAACCTTCACAACGCGCAGGATTGACCGTGAACCCGGAGGGTGTATCTCTGATCGCGTTGAATCGGCATATATCAGCACAGCTACCACAATCTGTACAGGTATCCCTATCAATCACAGCCACCTTTGCACCCCTGAATTCCTCACGTGTTATCACCTCTGGATGCAATAGCAGGTGGAGGTTCGGCGCATCTACATCACAATCTGCAATAACCTTGTTATCAACGAGATAGGCAAACGCGCCAACTATTGTCGTCTTACCCGTACCTCCTTTCCCACTTATCACCGTCAGCTGCTTCAGCATCTTCACTTTATTTTTGTTTCTATTTTTGGTATTATCTCCATGAATCTGAGCTTCCAATCCGGCATTGCCTGCACTATCGGCTTACCTTCTGAATAGTGCCGTGCGATCTCCTCGCTATATGGAATCTCAAGTAAAATCGGTATGCCCTCTGCATCACTATAATCATACACCGCCTGGTCTCCTATTCCTGCCCTGTTTATCACCAGTCCGAACGGAATGTCCATGACCCTGAGCACCTCAACCGCGAGTTTCAGGTCGTGCAACCCGAAGGGTGTGGGTTCTGTAACGAGAATGCAGTAATCGCTATCCTGAACCGCAGCAATTACCGGGCATGCCGTTCCCGGAGGGCAATCAATGATCACCGTTTTCTCTGGCTTCAATTCTTCTTTAACACGGTTTATCAATGGTGTCGCTCTCGCTTCACCGATATTCAGCACGCCATAAACAAGTTCTATTCCATCACTCCAGCATCTCCTGATCACACCTATCTCGCGCGGTACCTCCCTGATTGCTCCTCGCGGACAGACCATACCACATAACCCGCAGCCATTGCACAACTCAGGAAATAGCATTACATGATCATGCAGCACGACAATCGCGTTATACGCACATGCGGTAGCACATCTGCCACAGTAATCACAGCGTGCTTCATCAACCTCAGGTATCGGTGTGTGCACTGGCTTCTCTTCTTCATCCTTCGTATCAATGAATATATATGCGTTCGGCTCCTCGACATCACAATCAAGTAGTTGTACATCGCCAGATAGGGAAAGAGCGAGATTCACCGCTACTGTTGTCTTACCCGTGCCACCCTTACCACTCGCTATTGATAAGATCATTTGCTCAAATCAATCCTATACTCATATGTATAATTTATGACCTAATAGTAAATTTGTAAAGGCAATCATAAACGAAG
>JAODGV010000046.1 GCA_025464425.1 Methanosarcinales archaeon
GCACGTGCTGCTATTGTAGCCGCAACTGTAGAATCTATCCCTCCTGAGCATACACATACTGCTCTTTTCTTCATTGATAAGTAGATTGTATTCCCGATATATTATCTTCTCCATCAATGCTGTATTGCTTTTCCAACCATTTTCCTCGCCGCCATAAGCTTACCACTTGCTCATAAGGTTATAAGGTTAGAAAAACGCTCTTCAAGCTGAATATACCGATGAGTGCCACGGGTATGAGTATCATCCCCTGGAAGCCGTATCTCACCAGTTTATCGAGTTCCTCTCCTGATTCCAGCACTCTACCACGGAGCAGTACCACCAGACTCTTTCCAGTGTAATATGTCGGTAATGCGAGTAACGGCAGTCCATAACAGGGTACATCAAGCCATAAAATAGCGGAGTATGAAGCCCATGATGCTAATGTGAGAGGCAGATACAGCGCGAGTGTGTTTCGCTTACCCAACCGAAGAGCGAGATGCCTCCGTCCTGCCTTTGCATCGTATTCGAAATCCGGCAGTTCACGCGTCAATTTCAACTTGAACACATCTATTATCCATGGTAGAGCGCCCAGTGCAGGAATCCAGCTAACCTGATGTGCCTGGAGATAATAACCGCTGAATACAGTAAGCCAGCCAACACCGATGGTCAAATCCAGCTCGCCCCAGCCACTGTACGATAGTCGGGGTCCACTTGAGTACGAATACGCAATGAGGATACCCAATAAGCCGAGAACCGGCGTGAGTGCCCCTGTGTGAAGCGTGCACCATAGCACTATACAGAAAGGTATAGCAGCCACCAGGCAGATGTATGCGCCGGTTAATGCCTGTTTCACCGTTATCTGCCCGGTTTCAAATGCATTGAAGCGACCACTGGCACCGGTCGAATGTAACGAGCTTGCTTCAACCATAAACAATCTATCACCCCTTAGCTTCTTATAATCCGTATATACACAGCAGGCATTGAGCACGAAACAGAACTCGGTGAGCAGAAATACGGCGATTAGCGAGCAGATAAGTACCGGCAGGTCAACCGTATAGCCTTCACTCCATGCGATAACCGAGCCGAGTATAAAAGGTAGAATGGTGGTGCAGAACTTAGGGAAACCGGAAATCTCTATCCAGCCTGCAAATGGTTTGAGGTTCATCTTACACACAGTATGGTTCTCATCCGTTCTCGTTTACGCTTTGCTTTCTCTACCGCGATGTCCACCTTGCGTCTCATCGTTTCAAACTCTTCTCCACGGATGTACTCACCCACCGCCTGCTTCACCGGTGTGTATGCGGATTCACGGAACTTCGGTCTGAAATCCGCTCTCTTACCATCAACAACAAGTTCTGCACCCTCACCAGCTTCAACCACACCTATTTCATCAATTCTGATATCATGAGCGTTAATAACCTGCTTTATATCTTTTACAAGCCCCTCAGGGCATATAACGAGCAGTGAGTCCAGAGAAACACCGAGATAATCGATCCCGTAGCGTTCGAGCATTTCGATAACCGCAGGATTCACCATAGCCCGGATACGCTCCTCGTGGAATACCAGTTTCACCGCTGATACCTTTGCAATCTCCTGTGCATCGCCTCTTATGCCACCGTTTGTGACATCGGTCATCACATGGATTCGGTCAACCAGACCAGCTTCGATTAGTGCTTTACAGGCTACCAGGAACTTCACGTTCAATGTCTCCTTTACTACCTCATACTCGCCATTGTATAATGCCGTGGTGGATATGGTACCACCGCCAGCGCCCTCGGTCATCAATATCACGTCACCTGCGCGTGCTCCAGCCCGCGTCACGATCTCGTCTGCAATACCAACAGCGCCAACGCAGCCCGTCATGCGGTCTCCAATCACCATATCCCCACCGATACGCAGTGTCGAGCCCGTAATGAGTGGCACACCCGTGGCATCAGATACCGCGGATATGCCCGCGATATGGTCAAATATCTTACCAACATCTCCATCATCCGCGATATGGATATCTGAGAACATAGCGACCGGAGTGGCACCCATGACATACACATCACGAAGCGCCGCACGAGCGACGTGAAAACCCGCGAGAAACGGGAAATCGCTCAATCGCGAGTGCATACCATCAACAGTGACCACGATGAATTTGTCCTGCACCTTAACAACGCCCGAATCACTCAATGCTGAGGAATCAACCACTGCTCCGGTCGCACCTATCAGCTCACCTATCTTCTGATGGACATAGAAATCGCCCGCACCTCGCGACCCGACACCGAATTCACCCATATGAACACCGGATTCATTTGGTACAAGCAGTTCATCATCGTCCTTTACAGCCAGTGTTCTCTTTGCTTCTTCGAGTACTGCCTCTGAGAACCTGTTCAGCGCTTCTGTGCTTATATCCGGCTTTATCTCCTTTATACGAGTACGTAAATCCGCGATTATGGCGGTATCATCCCTGCCACGCCTGAGATTCCGTTTCACGAAGCCTTCTATATCCATTTATTTTTGTATATGCCTCTATACTACTTATTTTTACGAGATATTGCTACTGATACTGCTACTGCATCTGGAGCTTTATATAAGCTGTTACCATTTGCATCCATGGCAACCACCAGCGGACCGAAGTTTTCAACGAGCAGGTGCCAGACCGCTTCAGCCATTCCGAGCTCATGCCAGTGGAGTGCTATAACTCGTTTTATGCGGGTAGCAGCTAAAACTGCCGCACCTCCGGGCATTGCAAGATACACGCATCCGTGAGTACGCATGGCTTCCTGTGTTCGAGTACCCATACCGCCCTTACCGATTATAGCGCGTATCTGTAGCGATTTTATGAGCTCTGGTGTTGATGATTCCATTCTTGCACTGGTTGTGGGTCCTGCTGCTATTATCTCCCGTTCTATTGCAAGTGGACCGCAATGATATATCACCGCACCACGTTCTATCGGTACTTCTCTGCCGGCTTTACAGTAGTCCAGGATCCGGTGATGCGCTCTGTCACGCGCTGTGTATATATCACCACTCAGATATACGATATCCCCGACATGCAATTCCCGAACATCACGTTCCGCAAGCGGTGTGTGTAGATTCTTCACCACAGTTTAACTGACTGTTCACATAGATATTAAGGTTTTGAGCTCCTTCGGGAATCGGGCGGGATCGCATCCATCCTGTTGTGCTGCGCCTACTATTACAGAGCCAATCGCAAATCTCACCGTACTCTCCACTTCACTTCTACCTCATCCGGTCTGAAATTGGGTCTCACCGCGGAATCTTCTATCGGTAGCGTCTGACCCGACTGGAACTGAAGCAGTCCGAGATAGGCGATCATGGCACCGTTGTCCTTCAGATACTTCGATTCAGGCACGAAGAATCGAGCACCACGGTCACCACACATCGTTCGCAGCATCTGCTGTAATCGCCTGTTCGCACCCACACCACCCGCCAGCAACATCTCATCCTTACCGCAATACGCCATTGCACGCTCTGTCACCTCGGTAAGCATAGCGAAAGCAGTCTCCTGGAATGAATAGCATACGTCCTCCAGGCTGTTCCCCGCATCCACCGCCTCTTTCGCCGCCGTTGTCAAGCCCGAGAACGAGAAATCCATGCCCTTCACCACATACGGTAGATGAATATACCGTGTGCCCTTAGATGCCAGTTCCTCCACTTTCGGTCCCCCTGGATGCTCCAGCCCTATATAGCGTGCGAACTTATCCAGGGCATTGCCTATGCCTATGTCAAGCGTCTCGCCAAGTATACGGTAGCGACCCGTGTGATATGCAAGAACCTGAGAATTCGCTCCACTTACATACAGCACGACCGGATCTTCAGTGCCACACCGCCACCGCCCTATTTCTATATGCGCGATACAATGATTGACACCGATGAGTGGCACCTTTAATGTGAGCGCTAAAGCTCTTGCAGCCGTAGCCACTGTCCTCAGGCAGGGTCCCATACCGGGACCCTGAGAGAATGCCACACCTTCTATATCACCGATCGAAAAGTCTTCATCTTTCGCACTCGCCCCTTCTATCAACTGAGAGACCACACGCTTGAGCTCAGATGCGTGATGCTGTGCCGCTTCCCTTGGATGAATACCGCCATGCAGCGGCTTGTACGACGATTCCACATCGTATATCACTCTATCTTCTGTGACCAGTGCAGCACTGAGGTTCCATGCGGTACCCTCGAGACCCAGAATAACCACCATCTTTTATTCCCTTAATAGACTACAACAATTATTTGTTATGGTCAGGATAAAACCGTTCAGGGCAACGATACTGAACCCGGAACTGAATAATCGGGATGAGCTCATCTGTCCTGTATATGATACCATCAATACCGCACAGTACAACCACTATTCGTGCATCAGGAATAACGTCATTCACTTCACCGTTCGGCGTCCGGGTATGAGTGAGCGGTCATTTGTGAGTTACGCACGGGCGATTTTAACACGAATGTTCAATGAAGGCATCCTTGTGGAGCGTGATAAGCCCGCATTATACATCTACGGAATCAGATATACGCTCTCAGATGAGCTCTTGCGCCAGATAGAGGAGCATAAGCGGAAAACTACCTATTTCACTCTCGGACTGGTCGCACTGGTGCAGCTTGAGGAGCTGAATACCGGGCACATATACGGGCACGAACGCACTTATGAATCGAAGACGGTTGAGCGCTACCTCCTGATGAGGGAGTGCAGTATGAACTTCTCACCCGTAGTTGCATCTTATAAGGCGCCACATCACGAGCTGAATCGCATCTTCAAGTCTTACCTATCGCAGCAGGAGGTTATACCTCCACTCGTGGATGTCACACTGAACGGTACACGGCACATGCTATGGGAAATATCGGATGATTCGCTCATCACGGAGATTGAAGAGTTTATGCGAGACCGCAGGCTGATAATACTCGATGGACACCACAGGTATTCCGCCGCTTACTGGCTTGGCGTGAGTGGAGGTCCTGCATATACGTTGATGATGCTGCTTGAAGAATCAGATAGCTCACTATTATTGCTGCCATGGCACCGATGTGTGAGGCGATGCCGCATGCAGACACTCTGGAATGCGATAGAATCCTGCTTCTGCGTGGAACGCTGTGATCGCGATAGCATCTACTCAGAACTACGTAAATCAAATGGTGAATTTGATGTCCGGGTATGCATGTATGATGGAGCGGACTTTTACCTGCTGCGTGCAGATGAGCATAAGATAAGGGAATTATCAGAGAAGAAAGGTGAGCGAGTCGGGCTGGATGTCATCTCACTCCATGAATGGCTGATCGAACCCGCACTCGAGGGCAACCCCGAAGATGAGATCCTCTTTACCGCCAGTCCCAATGAAGCGATGGAGAGGGTTAATAACGGCTCGTTCCACGTTGCTTTCTTCCTGAAACCGTTACGTATGGCTGATATTGAGTACAAAGCGATTGTAGAGCAGAAAGGTTTCCCGCAGAAATCCTCCCTATTCTTGCCTAAAGTGGCTGAGGGCATTGTGATGCGGAGATTCTGAATAATAATGCTGCTTGAGAAAGTGCCGTTAAGTGTTGTTAATACACCGGTGTGATACCCATCGCCTTCTCCGTTGCATCTATCGTCACATCAATGAGCAGCGATAACGAGGGGTCATAGCAACGTTCGGTATTCCTTATCTCCTCCGCAGTCATTCCTGCACGAATAGCCATTTGCAGCTCGTTCACACGTTCCGCAACCGTTGATTCACCAACCATCTGTGCGCCTATCAGTTTGTGTGAGTATGCATCAAATAGCAACTTCATCGTCAGCGGCTTCGCTCCAGGGAAGTATCGCGCTTTTACCAGTTTCGTTGCAGTGCCACTGAGCGTCTTAATACCGGCGCGGGTTGCGGCTTCGCCGGTCACTCCCACGGATCCGACGATCAAGCCACCGATCTCCGCAACAGTGGGACTCAAACATGGCACGGATATGGAGTATAGTGCTGGTTGCCCCTTTATATCACTGATGATATTATCAGCAACCACCTTCGACTGAACTACCACTGTGGATGCGAGCTGACTCAATCTCGGTCGGTACGTGATACCATCTATGACCTCAGTACAGTCACCGAGGGCGAAGACATCACGGAGGTAACCCCTGCCCCGTCTCACATGCATCGCGCCATCAGTAACAATCCCGCCGCTATCGCCGGTCGCAATACCCGCATCAACTGCGAGTCCAACATTCGGTCTCATGCCCCTTGCTATAACAACCACATCCGCGGGAATCTCTTCGCCGTCACCGATCACCACGGATTTTACACGCCCGTTTTCACCTTTTACCCCGGTTATCTCCTTACGTGCGAGTATGAACCGTATTCCATGCTTCTCCTCCAGCCATTTCTTCACAATATCGCCCATATCAGGGTCCAGACTGCCGGGTAAAAGCGATGGTGGTCCGCCAAGAACAGTGGTATTCAGCCCTTTCGTTGCGAATGCCACCGCAGCCTGCAGTCCTATTATACCACGTCCACGTACAAATGCATTCGTTGCACCCTCCATCGCCGCTTCTATCTTCCTCGCATCATCTTCGTTGTTGAATGTGGAAATACCCTCGAGTTCAGTATTCGCTACCGCTTCAGGAACAGAAGGTTCTCGCCCTGTTGCTATCACGAGATAATCATATGCCAGTTCCTCGCCATCCGCTATTTTTACGGTCCTGGCTTCGAGGTCCAGCTTCGTCACCTCTGTCTCAGTCCGGAAATCAACGCCCTGGTCGAGGAAGAATTTCGGCTCGTTTATCTCGGTTCGCTTTATCTCGTACCAGCCACGTAACGCAAATGGGAGTCCACAGGTGGATACCCAGCCACTTCGTTCCCGTTTCAGTAACGTCAGATCCAGCCCCTCTTCTATCTCTTCACGCCTCGCAAGCAGGTTTCTCAGGACATAGATACCAGCAATACCACCACCCACAATAACAACCTTCTTAACCATCTCTCTTCACATCTCTTCTTTTCAGTCATCCGGGCATAAATAAGTAGCGGTTTTTTGCTGTGTTACGTAACTCAAGTAAAAAGGAGGCACTTTAAAATCATGAAGAAACACTGACTGGCAAAAGGGGGGAATCATGCAACGGTCAACTGCTCCGAACGCCGGTACTTCCAGAGACGGTTTGCCAGTGTATTCGGACTACTGAAGCTTTTGTGCAATACAGCTCATATCCATACTATATATATTCAACTATCGGTATGACAGAAATCGGTATGACAGAATACCATGTTAGAAACGATAAAGCAAGATATATCAGTGGCTATTGAAGCACTAAAAAGAGATAACCTCGACCTCGTTAATATAATCGGGAATCGTATTGCAAC
>JAODGV010000047.1 GCA_025464425.1 Methanosarcinales archaeon
ATTGATGGCATATTCGAGGCAAAGAACAGGCTGGCTCGTGCTTATATGAAAGAATCGGGTGGAAAGGTTCTGGATGTACCGGAAGAGTTCAAACGAACGTTTGAAGCGGAGAGCCTGGGTGGTGCGGAGCTCAGCTGTATGGTATTCGGCATACGGGGCAACTACCACTGTATCGGGCTATATGGACCTCTGACACTTGCAAAGAAGTACTATGAAGTGCATGAACGCACTGCTATTGAGGTTGGCATACCCAGGGATCATGTGCATTACTATCTCGACCCGATATACAGTTTTCATGGTCAGCTCTGTTATGTTGAGCTCGATATATTTTACGATGGTAGCGATCCAGAATTTGGTGCCAAGCTGCGTGAATATAACATGCGGCAGTTCCAGCGGCTGTTAAAACTCGGTATTTACGGCTGGTTCAGACCCTATGCCGGTATAATAGAGCCTACTGTGGAACGAATAGGGTATCTTGCCACTGTGTGGAAGAAGTTTCTTAACGTTCTGGACCCGAATGAGATAATGAACCGTGGAAAGCTGTTCTAAAATGAGATGAATTATGACTGCCGTTCTTTCATTCAAGCAGAAGCTTTATATCACATTACAGGGGTTATATGTATATGCGTATAGGTTTCTTTGTCTGGGAGTATCCACCGAGGCTTGTGGGTGGTCTGGGCACGTATGCCGCGAATATATGCCCGGCAATTCTGGAACTGGGGCATGATATCACGGTATTCACTCTTAATGATGGCACATTAAAGACCCGGGAGATACAGAAGGGGATAGATGTCAACAGACCAATGCTCGTTGATGGTAGCAATATACTGCCGATATTTGTGACAGAAGACCTGAAGAAATGGGGTACCGGGATCAGGTTCTTCAGTGATGTACTGATCTACAACATACTCAGTGCAGCCAAATTTGTAAATAGCCTGATAAAGAAGGAAGATTATGCGTTCGATATGATCTGTGCGCATGACTGGCTCAGTGCGATGGCGGGTATAATAGTAAAGCAGGAGACGGGTCTGCCGTTCGTATTCCATTTCCACTCCACCGAATGGGGAAGAGCACTTGGCGGCGGGTCTGATACGGTGATTCATATCGAGAAGACGGCAGCGGAAGTGGCAGACAGGATCATCACCGTGAGTTATCCGATGGAAGAAGACCTGATAAGGCATGGTATAGACCCCGGTAAGATAACGGTATGCTGGAACGGTATCCATGCGGACGTATATAGCCCTGAGCGTGTGAAACCCGAGGATATAGCGGCGCTACGTGCAAGATACGATATCGCTCCTGATGAGAAGATGCTGCTGTTCGTCGGGCGATTGACGCCCGTGAAGGGTGTTGTGAACCTTGTGAAGGCGATTCCTACAGTTATAAGTAAGCATCCGGAGGCGAAACTGGTTATACTTGGCAGAGGCGAGCTGGAGCGGACCATAACCGATCTGATATCCCGGCTGGGTATAGAAGACAGGGTAAAGACAAGATTTGAGTTTGTATCCGAGGATGAGCGGATACTCCACTATGGTAGCTGTGATCTCTTCACGGCACCGTCGGTCTATGAGCCTTTTGGTATCGTTGCTCTGGAAGCGATGGCGATGGGTAAGCCGGTTGTTGCGGGTGCACGGGGCATAAGCGGACTCCGTGATTTCGTCATCCCTTCCGGTCATGACCAGACGGGTGTACATGTGGACGGGAGTAATTCTGCGGATATAGCATGGGGTATAACCACACTGCTGGACGATATGGAGCGAGCGAAGGAGATGGGTAGACGTGGCAGGATGCGCGTTTTGAAATATTTCACATGGGATAAAATCGCAGAATACACGGTTTCAACCTATGAAGAGGTGGTAAAGAAGGCATGAGAGCCCGTGATATAATGACCACGCCGATAATAACAGCGGATGAAGATACGCCGGTGATAGACGTGGTGAAGGATATGGAGAATTTAGGGATAGGCAGTGTGGTGATCACGTCTAAGGGCAAGCCTGCGGGTATAATTACCGAGCGGGACATAGCATTAAAGATTCTGCTAAATGACAGAAAGGCGAGTGAGGTAAAAGCGAGGGATGTGATGTCCACACCCTTGATGACCGCAGAGCCGGATACGCCGGTGGAGAAGATATGTGAGATGCTGATAGAGCGAGGTATAAAGCGGCTGCCGGTCGTTGAGAACGAAGTACTCGTGGGTATCGTCAGCCTGAGGAACATACTATCAAAGAAGCCCGAGTATGTGAGGAAGTTCTATCCAGAGGTGAAGGTGTTAGCCAGCGGGTGGACACTTGACAGGCTTGAGCGAGCTCTGACCGAAGCGAAGAAGTTTTTAATGGCGGGGAAGATGGACGACTACAAAGATCAGGTAAAGGGAGTGTATGAAGAACTGAAGGATCTGGCAGTCTCTTACAGGGATGACAGGGAGCTGAGGGACGTGTGTAGCGAATTTGAGGGGTTATATAATCGCCTGGAAGAACTCACCGGGGATGAACACAGGACATTACTGGACAGAGTGCTGCGCAGACTCCGGCATATAACACACTGGCGTAAGCAGCGATCAATATCCAGTTTCGCTTCCGGTGCATTCTGGTTCAGAGATTACCGGTGGGGTAAGGAGCTTCGTCTACCATTTAAGAGGAGGCGATGAATGAAGAAGATTTATTTAAGTTCTAAAGCGTTGTAAACTATGGAGAGTGAGAGAGAAGAAATGGCAATGGAGTTATTAGAAGTTGGTGATATAATGACACCGAAGGTGGTAACGGAGGAAGAGGATACACCGGTGACGAAGATCTCGAAGGATATGGAAGCATTTGGTATAGGCAGTGTGGTAATAACAAAGGATGACAGACCTGTGGGTATAATTACTGACCGTGACATAGCCTTAAAGGTTACAATGAGGAACAGAGTACCCGGCGAGATAAAAGCGAAGGATATAATGTCCACACCTTTGATAACCGTAGAACCGGATACGCCGGTGGAGAAGGCGTGCGAGATCCTCGCGGAGAATGGCATAAGGAGATTACCCGTACTCGACGGTGATAAGCTCGTGGGCATCGTCTCTGTAAGGAATATATTGACGAGAAACCCTGCGTGCGTCAGTAAATTCTATCCGACGAAATAAAATAAAGAGGCTGCTCAGTTTTTGTTTTTTATTCTA
>JAODGV010000048.1 GCA_025464425.1 Methanosarcinales archaeon
GCTCTTGAACCCTGCGTGGTAAGAATCTCACTCCTTGCAATGGGGCAACGCCAAAGGAGAGCCGTATACGGGAAATCCGTACGTGCGGTTCGATGAGGGGACGGAGGTCGAAAGACCTCCTCCTACTCTACCGTGGGCAGAGCCCACGAGCGTTAATCTGTGTCAACAAAAAACAAAAAGGGGATAAAAAAACAAACCCCCCCTCAAAATTTTGCATTTTGCCCTGTTTGCCCTTACTTCTTCCTCCTCAGTATGAGGTAAGCGACCGCTAACAAGCCTGCAATGGCGAATAGCGCTTCAAATCCTGGTGCTGGTGGCGTGGGCGTTGCTTCTGGCGTTGCAACCGCTGGTGTGGGCGTTGGTGTTGCTACTTCTGGTGGTGTGGGCGTTGGTGTCATCTCAGGTGTTGGTGTTGCCTCCGGCGTCGGTGTCGGTGTCGGAGTTGGCGCTGCTTCTACAATTTCTACTGTCACTGTATCCGTATTGCCATCGCCATCGTCTGCTTCAAGTGTGTATGTTCCAGGAACTGCATCCGAAGTGTCTATTGTCGCATTGAACACACCTTCGTCCGCAGTTGGCCATTCCACTTCAACTATACCCATAGGCAACTCCGTCGGTCCCGCAAATGTAGAGATGGTTATCGTTGTATCGGGCTCCCTGTTTGTCACTCCACTTATGTTCAGTGGCTCTCCTACCGCTACCGAAGCTACCGGGTTCAACCTGACATAAGGAGACTCAACCTTGAACGTAAATGCTACAAGTAGATCATCACTTCCCACTGCATCAACCGTGTCATCTCTGATTATTGCTACGATCTGATCTCGATCCTTACCTCCAAACCCGTTACCCTCGTAAGCCTCTTTTAGCTCACCAGCTCCTATACCAGCCTTACCTGCAGGTCTTGCGTAATCGCCATCACGTCCTGGGTGGAGAACCAGTACTGTCCACACGCCGGTGTCCACCCCATCCTCCATTGTTATATCTTCGCTGAATTCATCGTCGCTTACTGATGACGATGTTATTAAAAGTCCTTCCGTAATATCATCAACTTCATCACTCGCAGTCCCTTTGGGTCCTATAAGGATTATATCAACATAATCCACGCCAGTTGCTGTTCCTTCTATTGTATAATCGTCATCCTCTGCAACTACATTCCTCGGCTGTTCAGCATCAAGTCCTGGTTTTATCAGCTTCACTGATATAAATCCATCTTCGTCTTTGTAATCCTCAATATCTTTTATGGAGAAAGGATAGTCATCACTTCCTATAGGATAATCAACGTCTATAAACGCCTTTATCTTTACTGTGCCAGGCATTTCGCTCCCGGTATCCCATTCGACCTCGAACTCGCCGTCTGTTACCGTTACATCATTGAACTTGCTTTCTTTAATCTCGTCATCAATCGCAATATCCACACTCTCGCCCGCTGCTACTGACCCCCTTATCTTTAATTTCTCACCGATTATCACCTTGGATGGTACATCAAACGTAACTTTTGCTTTACTTACGTCTATCGTTATCTCATCCTCTTTCTTCTCACCGGCAATCGTAGCATTAACCTCAAACTTGAATGACTTGTCCTCAGTGAAGCTTGCAACAAACTTGAACTCACCGTTTTCGTCTGTTTCACCTGTGAAGTAAACCTCTTTTCCTGTGCAATTCTTGTTTTTCACATCACCCATGTCCTCGAGATCCGGATCGATTTCCACATATTCGTCGTTAGTTGTATTAAAGTAGAATATTGTATATGGCGGCGCCCTAACTGTGAACAGCACATCTTCAAACTCGATTGGCTCTGTCGTCTCTGCTTCTATTTTTATCTCTTCTTTAAATATCTTCAGTGACTCTTTCGTCGAAGATTCTATCTCTAACCCGCACGCATGCTCTTTTACCGTCTTTAGCCATATCTTATATTCTCCACTCTTAACGAAACCTGATGTATCTATCTTCATGGTCGAGAGATTCCCTATTTCCTCTGTGGAATACGTTTTCTTATAGCCATCGGGGTCCTCCACCTTGATATCCACTACATAATCCATTGGCAGGTTTGTATCCACATAAATTGTCACATTTGTCCCTCTCGTCACAGAACTGACTTTTTTGTCCCTGTTTTCATCCCTGATCTCTATTCCCAATGAGGGCGTCTGGAAGTATACGTATGATGTGCTTTCAGTTGTTTCTCCACCCTTAACATATGTCATCCTATATTGACCCTCTTTTGCAACTGCACTTGTTATATCCCTTCTGCAATATCCATTGTTAGCATCTTCTACTACCCTGGGCACTGTAACGTATGACCTTTATTTGGATCCTCAGTTTTATAGAAACTCACACTGTCCCTCGCAGTCGTGTTTAGCTGTGTGATATTCAATGTTTCACCGATAAACACAGTGCCTGTATAATTATTAGCAGAACTAAGCACTTTCTCTGAAGGTGCAGCCACACTAACCATCGGCACCACCGCTATCAGTGCTGCTCCTATGACCACAGCCACTGCAATGGTTATCGCTTTACCTTTTGCATCCATTTCTGTCCTTTCTCATCTCCCAACACCTTTAAGTAGAAAGAGTGAGTATACAAGC
Organism: Methanosarcinales archaeon; assembly: GCA_025464425.1. GTDB lineage: Archaea > Halobacteriota > Syntropharchaeia > Alkanophagales > Methanospirareceae > G60ANME1. The sequence continues at coordinate 2,583 of JAODGV010000048.1, forward strand.
TTTTCAGTTCATGCACTTATTATCAGACCATTGCCTCTTGCTTCCACCCTCACTTTCACTCCACTATTACTTTCATAAAGGTTCTTTTTATAATTTGGTGTAATAGTAAACACCGATGCCGCCTTTTCTCAATATACGAACCGGGAGGACGCACGGTAGCCCTCACCTCCGGTAGAACTTACGTTTCAGCAGCTCCTTCTCCTCCGCCAGTATGAGCTCCACGAGCCGATCATTATCCTCCACCTCGTGCTTCAATATCGTTTCGGCATCACCTATTTTTAACCCTCTGCCAGCAAGTGCGAGCAGTGCAGCTCTACCATAACGAGCGAACAATTCAGCCGAGCGCTTAGCTTCCTCAACCACACCCTTCTTCTGCCTCAGCATCCGCCTGACATCCTCCTCCGGTTCTTTCAAAGCGCCTATTCGGGTAGAACCGCATTCAGGGCATACAAAACCTTCACTGACTTCATTTACACGTTTAGTCTCTACATATCTGAGACAATCAGTACATACGAATGTCAGGTTCTCAGCCAGTAACCTCGCCCGCACGTATCTTATGATCGCCTGATGCATATCATACGGCGGAATTAAGTCATAACCATGCCTTATCGACCTGGCTGCGCTCGCTATCGGACTGCACTCCCGATTCTTTATGAGTGCTATGCCCATATCACCCGCCTCCAGCAGTTTTAACAACTCTATTGTCTGTTCTATATCCACATCCTTCTCTTTTGATTCCTTGAGCGCCTCTTCAATCACTGCCGAGCCTTCAAAACTCATTATCAGGCGCTCTATGTCCGTATCAGCCAGCGAAGCATCCTTTGATATAGCGCCAAACCGCCTCGCTACATGGATAAACCGTCTCTTGAATAGCCTGCTCCTTCGTAACGCACGTAAAGCCAGCTTTTCTATATCCGCCGCTGTGGATGCGCACAACTCACGAAAAAGTGCTTCAACTTCTTCTAACTCAATTTCGCTCATCAGTAATATCTGATACGGATCGTGCTGCACGCTGACCGGTGCACCTGTCCTGTCCGATATGATAGTTGCGAGAAGCATACCCAGCGCCCGGTTCACACGCAGTCCAGAAGCACAGCATATGATTACATACTCATTACACCGTTCGATTGTGATTACCCTATCCGCAGGCACAGGATAGCCCTCCTCAACCTGCCGTGATACTTCGTTCAGTGCCCTGTGCGCATCATCATCGCTTATATATGGATACTTCTCGGTCAATTCCTTCACCATCGCCCCGATATCGCCACCGCACTCAAGTCCATCTGCAACTGCACCTCTTATAGCACCAACCTCGTTCGCAACCTCATAAGGAACAGGAATCTCCTCACCCACCCAGCTCGGTATCGCACCAGTCGGATCTTCATCTGCACTCACATATATCCTGTCACCATACAGATACAGTATCTTCCACACGCGACCACTCTCAATGAACTTATTACCGGGGGTGGCGTATTCAGCCACAAACGCCTCGTCCAGAATACCCACAGGATTGCCACTCTCTTCCTCAACGACGAGGAAATGCTTCTCCTCCGGTATCATCGAGAGGTGCTCGAAGTAATACGCATATAGCGGCTTGATACGCTTCGGGCGCAGGAATACCCTGTCTGATGCGGAATACCATACAAGCCCTGGAATACGAGAATGCATGTACTCCAGTACAGAAACCAGCTCCTCTTCCTTTAGATCCCTGTATGGATATGCCCTTCTTATCAGGCTCAGAGCTTCGTCAAAGCCCCATCTCCGCTTCAGCATCAGCATACCTGCTATCTGATGCGCCAGGACATCAAGCGGCTTATGCGGTATATCCGCAGGCTCAAGCTCGTCCGAGTGCGCTCTACGGCATATCACCAGTGCCTCGAGTGCGTCACTGGAATCCTGAACGATTATTGCACCGGATGCAACACCACCTATCCTATGTCCACTCCGCCCTATACGCTGCAGCAGCCGCGTCACCTGCCGTGGTGAGTTATACTGGATGACAAAATCCAGCCGTCCGATATCTATGCCAAGTTCCAGTGAGCTCGTACAGATTATACCACGCAGCTTCCCGGCTTTGATACCATGTTCAACATTGATACGGGCAGGTTTGGAGAGCGAGCCATGATGCACACCCACAGCGAAATTGAGGTCCCACACACGGAACCTGCTACCGAGTATCTCCGCCAGTGAGCGCGTATTGGTGAAGATCAATGTGGATCTGTGCTTCTCTGTCAGATCACGTATCACACGTAATCGAGCAGCAACTTCAGGATACGTATAGAGCTCCGTAGCAAGCCTGTAATCATCAGTTTCCGCTGCTGGATAATACACTTCAACCTGCATGGACCTCGATACCGCTATATTAACGATCTCACAATCGCGATCTGAGCCAGCGAGGAATTTCGCAACACGCTCCGGCGAGCCTATCGTAGCAGAAAGCCCGATGAGCTGGAAATCACCTCCTTTTATGTGCCTCAGCCGTTCCAGAGCAAGTGCCAGCTGCGAGCCACGCTTATCGCATGCCAGTTCATGCACCTCATCCACAATCACCCACCTGAGGGAAGTGAGATGCTTACGCATTATTCTCCCTGTGAGCAGTGCCTGTAACGTCTCCGGTGTGGTGATAAGTATGTCTGGTGGCATCATAGCCTGTGCTTCCCGTTCCTTTGGCGTGGTATCACCATGCCGCACACCGAGCCGCAGGTCAAGACGTTTACACCACCACTGCAATCGCTGTAGCATATCCCTGTTCAGAGCACGCAATGGCGTTATGTATAGCGCTTTTATACCTGACGACGGTGGTGACCTATCCCTATCCCTATCCCTAT
>JAODGV010000049.1 GCA_025464425.1 Methanosarcinales archaeon
ATATCATCGTTGTTACATGTCGCAGCATAATTAACGGCATGCTCATGGCAAAGCTTTGGGCATCAGCTCATATCATCACTGTTACCTGATTGTCATGGTCTTATTTATTCATTATGAATTTTATACCTTCTTCTGTTTGGTCGTAAAATGGTTTTGTATTAGTCTTTAAACAGAACCTTTTTATATGCTGATTGTTTAAATTAAATATAGCATGATGCACAGAAGAGAAGAGGGAAAACGGAAGCGCCACGCGAAGGCGGGGATAGTCGCAGGGATGATCTTCCTCGCACTATCTCTGGCTGGTATAGTAGCGATAGCAACGGTAGGCACATCCGGTACCGGCGAGCAGGCTCCAGCACCTCCTGCTAAGTTGCCCGATGTTGCAACGGTAAATCGCAACCCCGCATACGAAGACACAATCGTCGAGCCTCTGGCGATAGAACTGAGCCTGGACAAAGCCGGTGAGCACATCAACAGCACTGGCTGGAACGAATACACCATATGGGTGACGAACCCAAACGATATAGACGTTATCAGAGACATCCATCTGAACTACACTGAATTTTCATGGAACGATACCGCAGGCTCATGGACCGAGGGAGCTGAGAAGAACGCGATAACTCTGTCAAACATAACCATCCATCCCGGGGATACCGTTCAGTTTACAGTGCCTGTGAAACTCACCGCCACCGGAGAGAAGTCTTTCTACCTGTTCAGGGTAACGACCCGGTAGGGGCTCAGCCCTTACCACCCCGCCTGTAAGCTACACGTGAGCTCGTGTAAGGATAGAGCTATCAGGAAGATGGAAATGATAGCGGTAGCTGTCAGTATCGCCAGCAGGTATCCCTCAGCCTCAGGCGCAGGCTGCCTGGATGCTCCCACCTCCGCTGGCTGTGATGCTAAAAGTTCAGACCCGGCGGTACCGGGGATGGTATAAGTGAAAGACCTTGTTTCATTCCCATACCTGAGCGTTACCGGTATTACAATATCCTCTTCTCGCGAGACAGGTCGGAGACGAAACATAGCGGACTTGCCCACGACACAATTCAAGCCGATGATTTTGTAATTCGCTTTCGTATACCGGATGTCGTTCTCCGCTACTTTTAGCGGGACTGAACGTTCAAGTGTGATTTCCGCCAGTTCTGATGTCCTTACATGGACTGTTATACACCCCGGGGAGTCAATGACCGTGACGTGATGTCTCATAATAGCCGGGGAGGCTGATACCACGGGTAGCAGTGATGCGGGTAGCAGTAAGAAGGAGATAATGACAGATGCAATCACTTCGCACCTTTTACTGCCACGTGACGGATAAGAGATGTGCCTCATTAATTTTTAAATTGGTCTCAAAATAGTTATATATTGGTCATAAACAATGATGGCAATAAGCCATGGTGCTTTTGGGTTCTTCCTGTATGGACTTATTGCAGGGCTATTTGATGATTTCTCAGTCCAGCACCTCGCATTGGCTGGGCTATGTGCAATATTGCCTGACATAGACCATCCGAGATCCGCACTGGGGATAATCTTCTCGCCCATATCGAGATGGGTAAATCGTAAGTATGGACACAGAACGGTAACGCACTCATTGAAGTTCCTTGCCGGTGCCTCACTGGCGGCAACACCGCTGATCTTTCTCGATTTTACGCTCTGGCTTGCTGTTCCCGCAGGAATCTTTGCACACCTGATGAGTGATGGGATGACGGTAAGTGGAGTTCCACTTTTGTACCCTGACCCGAGACCGTTCTACTTCCTGCCTGAATGGCTCTTAATAAAAACCGGAACGGCGAATGAACTCATCTTCTCCGGTACGTTTATGCTCCTTGCAGTAGCAGTTTCCGGTGTATCCTATATGGGCGGTGGTTTATCCCTGTTATCAAAACTGATACCGTCTTACGGGATGATACAGCGTGAATATATAAGGGGATATGATGGCGGTGGCGAGCGAGAACTCTGTTATATCCAGGCACATTATGTCCCGACGGAGGAGGATATAGAAGGACTGTGCACCGGTACAGATGGTACAAACCTGATATTGAGGACAGACCGGGGCTATTATCTACTGAATGCTCGCAATACGGGTGAAATAAAATTGAAAGCCGGGAAACGTGTAAACGTGACAATTATAGACCGTTATTTTGTGTTCGAGCCACTGGAAACGATCTTTGATTCCGCACCAGAAGGTGATATGGTGATAGTAAGTGGTTCATTAAGGGGTAAATTTTATGCGATAGAACCCGTAAAGCACCCTGAAGTGCTGGAACTACGGCATGGTGGTGAGGAAATGGTGTTAAATCATCTCTTTTTAACCGATGTAAAGGGGATAACAGGTTATATAGAGTATGGAGAGCTCAATTATAAAGTCATTAAAATAGAAGCTCCTTCTTTACGCAAACGCTTTCCTTTATAAGGATAAAAGATAAAGAAAGGGGTTATTTTAAGTGTAATTATACCGCGAAAAGTAAAAAATTACCGCTGAAAAGCCCTTATTTCCTCATGGTTTCCACCCAATCTCTTCCGAGAATGCGTGATCACACCCGAAATAACGGAGTAGCGTGAATATTTTAAGTATAACTTTTACTTAAAATAAACCATCACAGACCTTTTTTAGCTAAATGGTCTCGAGAAACGAGCACGAGCACAGGACGATTGTATCACAGATAATATCAAAAATAGAAGCGAGGGAGAGTGTGAAGAAACTGTATGAGCGATATACAGAGGAATGCGAATCACGAGGACTGTCTCCAAGGACGTATCAGCGATTCCATGCATATATAAGAGACCTGGAGAGCGAAGGTGTACTGAAGCGGGAAATAATAAGCAGAGGTAGAAACGGTGGGAGGAAGGTCGAGATAAGCATCAATCGGAGAGAGAACGAGCGAGAAAAGCTAAAGTCAAGGATAAAGAGTGAGATAGCAAAGGGGAATAACATCCTCCTGAAGGGTAAACATGGGATTGGAAAGAGTTACTTAGCGGAAGAGCTGGCAGAGGAGAATGGGTGGTTCTATCTGCCTTTTTGTAAGCCTGCGAAGGCGGTATTGATGCAGCTCGTGGAAGAGCTATTAGAAGATGGTAGAAATAATCCAGAATATAAGGCATTCAAAAGCGAATATCTTTTTCCTCTATGCGATAGGATTGTGGAATGGCTGAGGTCTGAGAAGAAGAACATCGTGATCGTACTGGACGAAGTACATACGATAACACCACAGGCTGCTTCCGCTTTCAATTATCTCATGAGGCTCACGAGGGATGAGGGTTTGATAACCTGGTTCTGCATAGCGACAGACCAATATCTGCGAGACAAGCAAAATAAGGCTGAGATGAAGCGATTCTTCTGGGAATTGAAGGAGATAGAGATGGGTGAGCTGATGGAGGACGAGAGTTATGAACTGCTAATAGGGTTTGAAAGGGCTTACGGGGTGAAATTAGGAGAGATGGAAAGGGAGAAGATAATGAGGGTAGCAAAAGGGAATCCACTGGAGTTGAGGCAGCAGGTGATGTGTGCGGCAAGAGATGCAGAGGACGAATGGATAAAAGATAGCGATGGTGGTGCACATCCGCTCATGTTAGTGCAAGGGGGAGCGGTGAAAGACCAGGCGGTAAATCTCTTCCCTTTCGTTCTGTTAGCACTGTTTGTGGTCGCAGCAGCGAGGTGGCTCTTCAGAGGTGGGCTGGCTCCACCTGAATTAGCGGGGCTGTTCGGGTTCCTTGGACTCCTGATAATGTATATAGTGCGGGTCTTCCTCTTCAGGAAGGAAGGACTCAGGTGGAGGTGAATAATTTCAAAAGCATCCTTCTTCCTCATTCATACGCCACAAAAAAGGTCTCAATTTGTGACCAAATGAGAGGTGGATGCACAACCTTTTTATTTACATAGAGGAAGGTAACATCTATGGGGGAACTGCATGTAAGAGGGATAAATGACGAGGTACTGGAGGAGTTCAAGGAATACGTTAAGAGGAAATACGGTAAGAAACACACGGTGCTGGGGCTTGAAGTGGAGAATGCTCTGCGGGAATATCTTAAGAGGAGAAAAAGAGAGGAGAAGAGGAGAGGGTCAAATGGTTAGGGTTTTATATAAAGAGATTTAATATTAATCCGAGGCAGTTCCCCCACGCGGAGGCTGTTCACCTCCGCTTATCTTTAATTATACAAAATAGTGAAGCACTTTCCTCTGGAAGAATTGGATGCGAGGATAAAAA
>JAODGV010000050.1 GCA_025464425.1 Methanosarcinales archaeon
CAAAGGAAGATTTACGTTCGCTTGCGGAGGATGTAGTGAAGGAGAAGGGGTATTTGAAGCGGAATCCACGTGAGATGGACTTTGAAGCGGTATTAAAGCTACTGGAGCGCATGTGGTAATCGCCGACGATGATGGATGAAATTACCGTGTGAGATTATAGTATGGGAGGTACTGCCGTGTATAAGGGCGGCACTTGCAGGAGAACTGCTGCGAAAAGGGCTATCGCAGAAGCAGGTCTCGGAAATGCTGGGGATCACACAGGCAGCGGTATCTCATTATACCTCGAAGAAGAGGGGCTCTGGGCTGGATTTCCCGCATGATGCGATGACAGAGATATGCATGCTTGCAGAAGACCTTGTGCAGGGTTCTGTGGCTCAGCATGACCTGGGTGCACGAATATGCAGGATATGCATGAAAGTCAGGGCAAAGACCGGTGTATGCGATCTCGCACGGTTGTGAAACATTCTATCATCGCTCATTCCTCATATGGCATTTCATAATCAGGTACTTTGCAGTCATCTATCTGTGCGTCGTTTCCGCAAGCCTTCTTCATCTGCATATCGCTCTATCAGAGGGCGTATCTCTTTGCTGTACCACCCTCTATTTATAAATTCAGGGTATATTGGCAGACGCTCACGTAGCACAAACGGTGCAATCATTTCTCTCAGCTCGGTTTCACTCGGCCATGGCGATTCGGGATTGATGTAATCAATGGTCTTCTCCGAGATACCGCCGAGATCAGAAGCGCCGAGTTCTATCAGCTCCTTAGGTGAAGTGAGATTTGGTGGCACCTGTATGGCAATTTCATCGGGCAGTATCGCACGTGCGGTGCGAACAACATCCTTCATCAGCTCGAGATCCGGCGGCTTTGCTTTACACATTGGCGTATATTGCTTGGGCACGAATGGCTGGATGATAACCTCCTGGATATGCCTGTACTCATCGTATAGTGATTTCAACAGCTCCAGCGAGTTTATGCGATCCTCAGGCTTCTCACCTATACCGATCAGCAGCCCCGTGGTGAACGGTATTTTGAGCTCACCTGCATTTGCGATCATCTCCAGCCTGAGCTCAGGCGCTTTACCCGGTGAGTGCCTGTGCGCTTCCACATCCGCAGTAGTCTCCAGCATCAAGCCCATCGAAGCATTCAGAGGACGCAGCTCTTCAAGCTCATCATAACTCAGGATACCGAGGTTACAGTGAGGTAGCAATCCCTCCTTTATTGCCAGTTTGCATAACTCCTTCGTGTATTCAACAGTAGAAGAGAAGCCGGTAGTCCTGCGAATCCAATCTCTGAACCGGGTATCCGCGAGCTCGGGACTATCGCCCGATGTGAATAATGCTTCCGTCGCCCTGCCTTTTACTGATCTTATTATCGCCATGAAACGCTCAACCGACATTATGTAAGCATCCTCCTTGCTCATCGCACGGAAACCACAGTATGCACATGCATTCCTGCATACGTTCGTAACAGGTATGAATACGTTCCTTGAGAAAGTCACGTACTTTGAGGACATCTGCACACCCCGGCTGCGTGACATACGGACATAATCATCCTTAATTACAGATTTAAAGTTTTAATTTTGATACCGCTATTAGCTTTTATACAAAAGGTATGTTAAGCATAAAGCCACTGGCATTTGACAGTTTTGGTGTGCGCTCCATGGCTACTTTTGTGGAGACTGATGATGTAGCGGTGCTGATAGACCCCGGGGTGTCTCTGGCACCCAGCAGGTATCACCTCCCGCCGCATCCCCTGGAGGAGCAAAGACTGCAAGAGACGTGGTCAGTCGTAAAAGAGCATGCAACACGGAGTGACATCATAATAGTCACGCATTACCATTATGACCATCACAACCCTGATGAACCCGATATATACGCGGGTAAAATAGTCTATCTGAAGCATCCCACGGAGAATATAAACAGGAGCCAGACAGAACGTGCATCTTATTTCCTGGATAAACTGAAGGGCATACCAGGGTCAATAGATACAGCCGATGGCAGGGAATTCAGGCATGGCTCCACCACCATCACCTTCTCGAACGCGGTCTATCATGGCACGAATCCGAGGCTGGGCTATGTGGTGGAGGTGAGCATAGCGAGTGGTGGTGAGAAGATGGTATTCACGAGCGATGTTGAAGGTCCCTCGGTTGATGCACAGGTGGAATTCATCATTCGTGAGAAGCCCGATATTGTTATCCTCGACGGACCCATGACATATATGCTCGGATTCCGCTATTCGAAGAAGAGCTTAGCTCTCTCGGTAAATAACATGTGCAGAATGATCGATGAATGTATGCTGAAGGAGCTCATAGTGGAGCATCATTTCATGCGCGATCTGAACTATCGTGAGCGAATAGCGGATGTGTATGAATATGCCAGCAGTACACCGACAAGGGTGATCTGTGCTGCGGAATACATAGGACGCGAGATAGAGATGCTGGAAGCGATGAGGAAAGAACTTTATCATGGTACGGAAAGCGGAACTGGCACGGGATAGATATTACGTAATGGCAAAGGAGGAGGGTTACAGAGCGCGTTCAGCTTACAAATTGCGGGAGATAGATGCGAGATTCAGGCTAATAAAAACCGGTGATACGGTCATAGACCTCGGCGCGGCACCCGGTGGCTGGTCACAGGTAGCAAAAGAGCTGGTTGGCGATCATGGCATGGTGATCAGTGTTGATATCCAGCGCATAGCCGGGATAGAAGGTGTAATCACGATAGAAAGCGACATAACAGATCATGAAGCGACCATAAATGCGATCAGCAGCGTACTCAAGCATGAACCGGATGTTGTGCTCTCAGATGCCGCACCTAAGTTCTCGGGTAACCGCGGTTATGACCATTACCGCTCGTTTGTATTGAGCAATTCCGCTCTGAGTATCGCAAAAGCACTCCTGAAGCCCGGCGGTAACTTCGTTGCCAAGATATTCCAGAGCGAATACTATAATGTGTTCTATAAAGCGGTGAAGGCGGTGTTCCGTGATACGAGGGCATATACGCCAGGATCATCACGAAAAAGAAGTGCTGAGGTGTTCGTGATAGGGCGAGGATTTAAAGACCTGAAAGGTTCCAATTCCAGATAATAAGGATAAAAATAGAAAAACTTATATTGGATAACATCTCTTAATAGGTGAATATTATGGCAGCAGAATCGGAATGGGAAGTTGCAGTACCGGAGAAGCGGCTCAAGGATAAGTTATTCTTTGAGAACCTCAAGTCGGTAGTTATAGACAGGAACATCTGCAGCCGGTGTTTAACCTGTGCAGCAGTATGCCCGGGTGGAATAACCGTAGTGGACGACCGTGTGGATTTCCCTGATTATGATACACTGTGTATGGATTGTGGCGCGTGTGTTCGTGTATGTCCGCGATTCGTTTACGAGCCCAGGAGCGGTCTCGGGCATTACATCCAGTTCATAGCCGGGCGTTCAAAGCGGTTCACCGGGCAGGACGGGGCGATGGTGACCGAGATACTGGTCTCAGCAATGGAGATGGGGCTGATAGACCGTAGCTTATTTGTCAGCAGAGACGAGCGCTGGGGAACAGAGATATTTCACGTACGTGATTCCGAGCAGCTCGAACTACCCACACTCGGCGGTACGAAGTACACATTCGCGAACGTGCTTCCGGAGTTGAAGAAAGCAGTAATGCTGACGAAGAGCGGAGTGGGCGTTGTGGGAACGCCCTGCATCGTATCCGGAGTGAGGAGATTACAGCGTGAATTCCCGATATTTAAAGAGAGGGTGAAACTACTTGTCGGGTTGTTCTGCACCGAGAATTTCCATTACGGTGATATAACGAAGTATCTGGCGGATAAAGGCGTGGACTTCTCAAAGCTGATCAAGACGGACATAACGAAGGGTAAGTTCGTTGCCACGATGACGGATGGTGAGGTGAAATTCAAGGTTAAGGAACTTGAGAGCATACTGCCGAGCGGCTGTCAGGTCTGTACCGACTTCACCGCGGTCGAGAGTGATGTGAGTGTTGGCAGTGTTGGCAGTGCAAAAGGTTTCTCAACGATGGCTGTGCGGCAGGAGAATGTGATTAAGATACTGGATTTCATCCGGGAGAACGGGTATGCGGATTTCGGTGATGCGGATCCGGCGCAGCTTGATTATCTTATCAATCACAAGAAGGCGAGGGAGAAGAACATACCGGTATGATTGTAGGCACCCGCGGCAGCAAACTGGCACTGCAGCAGACAGCGGCGGTCTGTGAACGATTGCGCATGCAGGGCGTTGAGTATGAGCTAAAGATAGTGCGCAGTCTGGGTGATGAGATGCCAGACCGTGCGCTCTACGATATGCCAGAGAAGGGTGTGTTTGTGAAGAAGCTGGATGTGCTGCTACTGGAGCGGCAGATTGATATAGCGGTTCATTCGATGAAGGATATACCGCTCGAGCGAGATGAGCGACTCGAGACCGCTGCGGTATTACCACGTGATTCGCCGTTTGATGCGCTCGTATCCCATTATCGCATAGAGAACATGCCCGAGGGTGCGGTGATAGGTACCTCGAGCGTGAGGCGGAAGTACCAGATGCTGAACTATATGTATCAGAAAGGATTGGAGATCGAGATAAGGGACATAAGGGGCAACGTGGATACGCGTCTGCGAAAGCTTGAGCGGGGTGATTATGACGGTGTGATACTCGCAGAAGCGGGACTCGAACGGCTACATATGGCTGTGAATTATGAGCGACTGGCACGAGACCCTTTCGTTCCTTCACCCAATCAGGGCATTATCGCCGTTGTTGCGAGACGTGATAGCGATGAGAGTGAGATTCTGCACCGCATTGACGATCCAGATACGAGGATCGAGGCAGAAGTGGAGAACGAGGTGTTGAAGGTGATAGGTGGCGGTTGTGCGATCCCTGTTGGTGTACATGCTTCCTGCTCGGATTCACACATCGAGTTAGCCGTCTATGTGGGCTATTCCGCTAAGAATTACATCCTGAGGAGAGCGACACTGCCCATGAACGGCTATCTGAAGTCAGCCCATGAGTTCGCTATCCAGACATTAGAGCATGGTAAGGACTGAGATGCCACAGACAGCGAGTGATCCGCGAGCGATTCTGACTTCGGTCTTCAATTACCGGTCATTCAGATCAAAGCAGCGGGAGATAATAGAGAACGTACTGGCAGGGCGGGACACACTGGCTATATTACCCACGGGTGCCGGTAAATCACTATGTTTCCAGATACCGGCTTTGATCTTCGATGGCTTGACCATCGTGGTGAGTCCGTTAATTGCATTGATGAAGGATCAGGTAGATGGTCTGAGACGAAAGGGCATACATGAGGTGGCGTATCTCAATTCCATGCTCGAATCGGATACTAAAGAGCATATATACGAATTACTTGAGCAGTCTCGACTGAAGATGCTTTATGTCGCACCGGAAGCGTTCCTGGATAACAAGTTGATGACGATATTCAGGGCGAGTAATATCAGCCTGATAGCAATAGATGAGGTGCACTGCATATCTGTCTGGGGTCATAACTTCAGACC
>JAODGV010000051.1 GCA_025464425.1 Methanosarcinales archaeon
TCATCGGGCTCTCCAGGTATAAACGAGCCACGCCGGAGACGATGATTCTCGCGGGTATTGCCATGTTTTATATGTTCGAGGGTATGACCACTTTATTGCGATTTTCAGCCATACCGGAAGAGGAGGCGGAGGTGTTTCACTGGCTGGTGGGTACACTGGGGAAAGCATCATGGGATAACATATTGCCGGTATCTATTATGGTTGTGTCATGTATAGTGCCGCTGATATGGAAATCGTGGGACCTCAATGTGCTTGGTGCGGGTGATGAAGCAGCGAAGAGCCTCGGTGTTGATGTTGAGCGAATCAGGATATTTGTATTGCTGATAGCCTCTCTACTCACTGCCGGTATCATCTGCTTTACAGGCATTATAGGATTCATAGGACTGGTTGCACCGCATATATGCCGTATGGTGATCGGAGGAGACAACCGGTTTTTGATACCTGCGTCGGGGCTATTCGGTGCAGCTCTCCTGCTTGGTGCGGATACACTTGCCAGGACGATAGTAGAGATGGTGCTGCCGGTAGGTGCGGTGACATATTTCCTCGGAGGTCCTTTATTTCTGTACCTTATCCTGAGAAGGAGGAGGGAGTTCTGGTGAAATGCGACTGAAAGTGAAGGATCTGAGCTTCTGGTATTCACCGAACATGCCGATACTGCGTGATATAAACTTAGAACTTGAGGAATCGGAGTTGCTGGGTGTGGTGGGTCCGAATGGTGCGGGTAAATCAACCCTGCTCCGCTGTATTGATCGGATACTCATACCAAAGAATGGTGTTATCATACTCAACGGACGTGATATAAGGACAATAAGTAGAATGGAACTTGCGAGGAAGGTAGGATACATACCACAGGGTAGCTCTCAGGTCTTCCCTGCTACGGTCTTCGATACCGTGCTAATGGGTAGACGCCCTTATATTGGCTGGCGAAGCAGTGAACGGGACGAGGCGAAGGTGCTGGAGACATTAAAAATGCTAAACATAGAAGATCTGGCGATGCGGGACGTAAATGAACTGAGTGGTGGACAGCAGCAGAAGGTATTTATAGCGAGGGCATTAACACAGGAGCCGGAACTGCTGCTGCTCGATGAGCCCACATCCAATCTCGATATAAGACACCAGCTTGAGGTGATGGAGCTTGTGAAGCGTGTGATACGGGAGCGTGGTATATCCGCGATAATGGCGATTCATGACCTCAATCTCGCAGCCAGATATGCCGATCGGATATTAATGATGAACGGAGGCAGGATATATGCCGAGGGCAAACCCGTATCGGTACTCAACCCTGAGAATATCAGACGGGTGTATGGTGTGGAAGTGGAACTGAATGATCACAATGGTAGCCCTTACATAATACCCATAAGAACCACATAAGAAAGTAAATAAACCGGCGATGGATATATAACCAGATTATGTTGGGCTACGGTAATCACACCTTCAAACCATGCAGGATCGCAATAAACAGAGCAGCAGCGATTATATCAGCAGAGGAGCCGGGGTTTATACCTTCTTTTATCAGTTCGCGGTCGAAAGCTTCGGCTTCCGCACGGTTGTAGCCATTATTAACGATTCTTCTCGCACGTTCCTTCACATACCTGCTCTTATCCTTACCGAACTCCATCGTCACGAAACTATCCTCTTCATCCGCAAGAAGACTGAGATACGCTCGGATCACAGCATCATTAACTTTGAGACGCTCACGGATGACGAACCCGGTTATCAGCTCCGCGTATCGGAAAGTTTTCTCGAATCCGCCGACCAGTTCCCGTGAGATGTTATCGTAAGATGCAGAGATGGAGAGTATATCAAAGAGTGATAACTGCCTGTTTCTTATCTCTTCCAGCGATGATTCAGCATTAACGTCAAGATCGGTTATATCTCTTCTCACTTTCACCTTAGCCACAGGAAACGCTCTGTACAGCTCTATCGCATCTTCAACATCGGTATTGCGCATGATCTCAGCAGCTCGCTTCCTCAATTCCTGTGTGCTATGAGATGCCCCGGCAGCCATCACCAGCGGGATGAGGAGTAACAGTGCACCGAAATGCGTGTTACCGCCGCTCTGCCACCGCATGCTCTCTTCCACACCGCGTCTTACCAGTTCACCCACACCACCACGCCCGCTTCGCAGTGCCGCTTCCCTTAATACGGGGTAAACCGCAACAGAAGAAGCGAGGAAATGCTCATAAGTTGTATCAACGAAGTCATGCGTCCTATCCACGTTGCCCGGCTTTGGATATGCCGATACTTCAAGCAGCAGTGCTAACTGTGCACATCGGGCTACGTCATCCGCATTCATTCGTTAATATTTATCTTCTTGCACTTATATTAAATGAAATGAGCCGTAGCGAGATGAGGAAAGGGCGAGTAATTGCAGTAGCAGGTAAAGGAGGCACAGGTAAGACTGCTATTTCTGCACTGCTGATAAGGTCAATAATAGAAGCCAGATCGGATGATGGCATATGTATACTCGCGGTAGATGCCGATGCCGATTCGAATCTGCCCGATGCACTCGGCATATCATATGATAAGAGTGTGGGAGACATAAGGGAGGAGTTACTGGAAGCGAAGCAGCATGATGTTATGCTGGACGTGAGGTCAAGATTTGAGGGTAAGATAGCGGAGATAATAGAGGAAGCGGATTATTTCGACCTGCTGGTAATGGGGCGACCTGAGGGACCGGGTTGCTACTGCCCGGTGAATCACATATTGAGGATGACCATAGATACACTTGCGAAGAATTACGACTATGTGGTGATAGACTGTGAAGCGGGACTGGAACATCTCAGCAGGCGGACAACCACTGATGTTGATATTATGATTGTCGTGGTGGACACCACATTGAAGAGTATAAAGACGGCATTGCGGCTGAAGAGGATAGCGGATGAGATAGAGGTTGAAGTGCGAAGGATGTTTATTATAGCGAATAAGATACCGGGGGGTTATGCTGAGCCCGTAAAGGCGGAAGCAAAGGGTTATGGTATAGAGATAGATGATATAATACCTTTTGACCAGCTGGTTGTGGATTATGATACTAAGGGCAAGCCAGTTATGGATCTACCGGAGGATGCACCTGCGGTTACCGCAGTGAAGCGTATAGCATCGCGGATTATAAATGCTCAAGCACTTTGAAATCTGACATCAATATATCCTTCATGCCAGGGTTGTATGTGGCGACTGCGGGATGATAAAGGGAGACTATCCTCCTGATGCCGGATATGGTATTCACAGTGAAGACCTTACCGTGTATCCTGCTTATCTTATCAGGCATAATGCCGAATTTGTGGAATATGTAGCCGAGCGAGAAACTGCCGAGGGTAACGATGACCTCAGGCTCTATGATCTCAAGCTGTGCATCCAGATATGGTGTGCATGCTTTTATCTCTTCCGTCGTTGGATTACGGTTATTCGGTGGTCGGCATTTCAGTATATTGGTGATGTACACATCGCTCCGGTCCAGTCCTATTGAATGGAGTAATTCATCGAGGACCTGCCCTGCTTTACCTACAAACGGGCAGCCACGTAAATCCTCATAATAACCCGGCGCTTCGCCTATAAACATTATTCTTGCGGATAACGAACCTTCACCAACTACTGGATTGGTTCTCGTCTTCCACAACTCACAGAGTCTGCATTCTCTTATCCTCAAATTCAGGTCTTTCATATTCATATTCATATGCATGCCCATTCTGCTAATTACATGGGTTTCACTTATATATTAACACTTTCTGGCTCCGTAAGGTATCCGCTGTTAGGTGCTGCGGGGTGATTTTATGATTGAAAACAGATCTTGCTGGCATTTCCTCTGCTCCTTAAAAACCTCTTCTACAATATGTTCTATTTTATCCCCTTCATATAACACTGATCCCTGATGCATGTTAAGGGACCACGAAGCGAGCTCAACATGCCGGCTATCCTCAGGGTCAAATAATGGTAAAGCAAGTTGTTCCACCACCTTTTTACTCAAACCTCGTTTGCTCTTACCACTACGAGCGCTTAAAAACCTGCGAACAAGTCCGGAGTTGAGCAAGGCACATACAAAATGCGCTTCTTCTTCCTTATCAAAAGGAATAAAATAGATTGTTCCATCTGGTATGAGTAACTTCTTCCCGAGTAGATGGTCGTTTGCGCTGCTCACTACCACAAACTCCGGTTTGAATCCTAAGCCACACCAGCAAACCTTATAAGGCTTCCAGGTGTATTTTCCCAATCCAAACAAACCATAAAATGGCTTCTTGCCAAATATTCGAGACCTGCGGGATAAAAAGCGGTCTTTGAATCTCGTGAGATAACTGTAAGTCAAAGGAAGAGTCCTTGCCAATTTCTCTTCGTTATCCTCTCCTGCTTTATCTTGCGGGATAATTGCGTATGTATATCCTTTAATTCGCCATGCACCGATATGTCTTGGCTGCAAGAAAGGATAAACCGCATCCACCTCTATTTCATATTCCTCTCCGTCTGCTTTTGAACGAACAAGCATTTTGTCTCCTTTTCGGTCACCCGGATCGACAATAATCACATCTGCGACATCATGTTTGAGTCCATGCCGAATTTCGTAAGGACAGCGTCCCTCCATAAACTCCGTCTCTTTCAAATCAGGTGTTAGAACTACCCAGGAGGAGGTAGCATCATTTAATGGCTTCGCTTCCCTTACCTCTACAATCATCCTGTTATTCTTTTTAGACCATATCTGATAAGGGACAGGATAAACCGTTTTCTTCCCCCTATGTATGAATTGTGACCAAAGTAAAAGTCACAAGATAATCGTCATTACTGTGCCCCAGCTGTGCTTCTCTACCGTGGAAGTCAAAGAGA
>JAODGV010000052.1 GCA_025464425.1 Methanosarcinales archaeon
ACCGCTGCATCTCCACGGTGTCCAGCAGTGCAGTAATGAGCTCGTCTATCTCTATGTACCCATGTATCGGGTCTCTTATCACCCTGTTCATACACTAAAAATAAGGCTATCATAATATATTATGATGTATAATGCGACGAATTGGAATTTATTTGTAATTTGGTGCCTGGTACTTGAAATTTTTGCTGAGCCAAACAACTATATATATCCCGCTGATATACCAGTCTATGGGGTGAGATTATATGAACTATAAAATAAGCGGTGATAACCTTCAACTGGTAACGATTGAACTGAACGAAGGTGAGCGAGTGTATGGCGAGGCGGGTGCAATGGTGTATATGAGTGCGAATATGGGGATGGAGGCGAAGCTGCGAGGGGGATTGCTCAAGGCGATAGGGCGCAAATTCGCGGGAGAAACTATGTTCCTCACGGAATTCACGCCGCTGGGCGGCAAAGGGCTCGTAGCGTTCGGTGGTAATGCACCGGGTACGATCAAGCCGATAGAACTCTCTTCTGGTAAAGAATTCATAGTGCAGAAGGACGCATTCCTCTGTGCCGAAGATGGGGTTGAGCTGAGTGTGACGTTCCAGCGGCGGCTGGGATCCGTCTTCTTCGGTGGTGAAGGTTTTATTCTCGAACGGCTTGCGGGTGAAGGTACTGCGTTCATCCACGCCTGTGGCGATTTCATCGAGTTTGATCTCCAGCCAGGGCAGCGGCTAAAGGTGGATACCGGCTGTGTGGTCGGCTGGGATGGTACTGTCTCATATGATATTGAACGAGTGAAGGGTATAAAGACGATGTTCTTTGGTGGTGAAGGGCTGTTCCTGACCACTCTCACGGGTCCTGGCAAGGTCATCATCCAGTCAATGACACTGCACAACCTGGCATCTGCACTGGCACCGTTCATACCCGGTCGGCAGACCTCGGGCTCTTCTCACGGCGTCATCGGTACACTCTTTGAAGAGACGATAGGCAGATAGATGCTAAAGAGGGCGATTATTACGGTCATTGCATTTCTTATCGCAGCTGGAGTGGTTCTTGGTATACTCCATTATTTTAAGATACTCGCACTCATCGCTCTGCTCATCGGGTTTGGTGTGCTCGTGGTCATTGTGGTTTCCGCTGTTTTTGCTGGATTGGCACTCATCCTTGCACTACCTTATTTTATGGTAACGAAAGAGCCTGAGGTTGATACTACCGGTGATTACCGGCTGGAAGATGTGGAAGATAAGAGGGGGAAGTATGAGTAGAAGTAGAGTTGCGGAGAGGGTGAGCCAGATAAGAGGTTCGGGTATAAGGGAATTCTTCGATATCGCGGAGCGTATGGAGGATGTGATCTCACTGGGAGTTGGCGAGCCGGACTTTGTGACGCCATGGAGTATAAGAGAAGCGTGCATATTCGCACTTGAGAAGGGCTACACATCATACACATCCAACTGGGGTCTGTTAGAGCTCCGAGAGGCTATATCTGATAGCATGTACAGGGAGACGGGCGTGTATTACGACCCCGAGGATGAGATACTGATAACAACGGGCGTGAGCGAAGCGCTTGATCTGGCGCTCAGGGCGATCCTCAATCCAGGTGATGAGGTGATACTCCATGAACCTTCGTATGTGAGTTACAAGCCCTGTACGATATTCACGGGTGCAATACCGGTCTGCGTGACAACAGACATGGATGATGGTTTCAGGCTGCATGCCGATGCGGTGAGAGCCCATCTGACGGAGAAGACGAAAGCGCTGGTACTTAACTACCCGAATAACCCAACTGGTGCGATAATGCGGAGGAAAGACCTTGAAGAGATAGCGGATGTGGCGAACGAGCGAGACATGATTGTTATATCCGATGAGATCTATGGCGAATTGACATATGACGGCAAGCACACACCGTTCTCCGCGTTGAATGGTATGAAAGACCGGACGATAGTGCTGAACGGGTTCTCAAAGGCATATGCAATGACCGGATGGCGAATCGGGTATGCCATGGGTCCGAGAGACCTGATAGGGGCAATGATGAAGATCCATCAGTACGTGATGCTGTGCGCGCCGATTACAGCGCAGATGGCGGCGATAGAAGCGCTGAGAGCTCGTACCGAGATGGAACGGATGATAGAGGAATACAACAGACGGAGGAGATTGATGTTACGCGGTCTGAAAGAGATAGGACTGAACTGCTTCGAGCCATGCGGTGCATTTTACGCTTTCCCGTCCATCAAAAATACCGGGCTGACATCCGAGGAGTTTGCACGAGAATTGCTCATGACCGAGCGTGTGGTAGTGATACCGGGCAGCGTATTCGGTGAATGTGGTGAGGGATTCATAAGGTGTGCTTATGCAGTCTCACAGTACGAGCTGAAAGAGGCGATCGCACGTATGGGTCGCTTCCTGGATGGATTGAAATAGTTTGCATGTATAGCAATAGCATAGCATTATAAATGGGTTGAGTGTATAGTAATAGAAAGGAGTGTGAAAGAGAAGGATGATGATAAGTGTGAATGAGTATGGGTTAGACGTGTTTGATGAGATGATGGACAACTCGGAGGAACTGCAGGTGGAGCTTCTGGAGCTGGATAACGGGACAACGATAATAGACGCGGGTGTGGATGCAGAAGGAGGATTTGAAGCTGGTGCATATGTTGCACGGATATGCATGGCAGATCTTGCGGATATAAGATTCGGCACATTCGATCTCGGCAAATTCATGGTACCGGCAGTAGAGCTAACCACAGACCATCCTGTAATTGCATGTATGGCATCGCAGTATGCAGGATGGCGGATAAAGGTGAAGGACTTCTTTGGCATGGGTTCCGGTCCCGCACGGGCGCTATCGCTCAATCCACGTGAACTGTATGAGAAGATAGAGTATAAGGATGATGCATCCGAGGCGGTACTGGTTCTCGAGTGCAGTACGATACCGAAAGAAGAAGTGGCGGATAAGATAGCCAGTGACTGCGGTGTGGATCCTGAAGACCTCTACATAGTTGTGGCACCGACGGCATCCCTCGCCGGCTCTGTTCAGATTTCCGCAAGAGGGATAGAGACAGGCATACACAAATTCGATTCCTTAGGCTTTGATATAAAAACTATAAAGCATGCGCATGGTATCATCCCGATCTCACCGATAGTGGGCAACGATGTGGAATGTATGGGTTCCACAAACGATTGTATAATCTACGGTGGTCGGATGTATTACGCAGTGAAATACGATGATGTGGAGGATTTGAAGAGCTACGTGCAGCGAGTACCGTCGGTCAACTCACCGGACTATGGTAAACCATTTTATAAGACCTTCAAGGAGGCGGGGTTCGACTTCTTCAAGATAGATGCCGGTATGTTCGCACCTGCGGAGATAACGGTTAACGAACTGAACAGCGGTAAGACATTCACGAGTGGAGCGATAAATACCGATATCCTGGTGGAGTCATTCGGTGTTCAGTCGTTATAGTCACTGTACCGGTGCTATAGTCACTGTACAGGGATAAGCACCTTCCTCCTCTTTTTTGGTAATATTATTTTGAGTATACCGTTCTTAAAGGACGCGGAAGCTTTCTCCGGCTCTATCGGCTCTGGCAATCTTATCTGCTTCCTGAACTGGGTGAAGCTTATCCGCCTCTGCACGCTACCCCAGCGTTCCCAGCAGACTGTTTCGCTCATCTTCGCCGTTATCTCCACGGTATCTTCGGTCGTATTTATCTCCACGTTCTCCCTCTTCACGCGCGGCAGGTCAAACGTGACAATTATCGCGTCACCCGTATCTTCCAGCTCATATAGTGGCTCTAAATCGCCATTATAGCCCCAGGTTGCCTTTATTATCCTCCTCTCCATACCCATTTTTCCACTCCTCTAACGATACATGATGGGGATATCCTGCTCCGCACTCTTCTGCATCTCATAAGCTGATAGGGCGGTCTGACGCATAAGGTCCCGTGCCTTCAATTTTATCTCCTCGCCCTTCTCCAGCAGTTCGTCCACATCTATGCCCAGCTGGAGGAACTTATCAAGAGACCCGATAGCCGATGCCGCGGCACCAGGGTCGGGATATACCGGGAAGCACTGCGCGAGCAGGGAGATAGCGCAGAGATCCCTCTTGTAGCATTCCCGGAGCATCACAGCATATGTGCCGGCAATGAACCCCTCCTCCATTAATTCCACCTGCTTCTCCTTCAACATATTGATCGCTGCTTCATTATTACCGACAGCAAATACTTCGGGCTTATCTATGTCCATTCTGTTCTTCACCGGTAAGCCTGTTACAGATATAACGAGCGATGCATTTATGCTGCTGAACCAGTCAGCAAGTGCACGTGTCAGCGGATATACGGCATTTGGCGGTATTGCTATCTCAGATGAGACCACCACCACCTCTTCATTCCCATACAGGCAGAAAGGGCTCTTCAATTTGCCTGAGTGAATGACCATGACCGGCGGGAACATGTCGGATTCAATGTAACCTATCTCCTCGTATTTCATCTTATCCACGATGTAAGATGCAGCGATCGTACCAACCAGTCCGACGTCCGGCAAACCTTCTATCACTATCGGGTTCTTATGCGTCTTTACGCCCTCCTCCACTATCCTCACCGCGTCCATCATCTCTTTTAAAAGATATGATGAAATATTTATTTCACTAACAATCTTCTAAATGCTTTTAATATATTTAAAATAGTGGGATAAGTTATCTCTTC
>JAODGV010000003.1 GCA_025464425.1 Methanosarcinales archaeon
TGAACCCGCATATACACGAGGAGAAAGGTGAGGAGCATATCAGGAACATGCTGCTCGGCTCTCTTAGCACGATTTATAACAGCAAGCTCTGTAACGATTATGTGCGACACAAGGTGCTTGAAGAGCTGGTGGATATACTGGATGTGTATAAGCCATCGGAGACGTTTGTGATGCCGCCAATAGGGGATATCAATGCGAATGAGTTCTTCAAACAGGTGAGTACATATTCTGATACGTTTTTATGGTTGAAGACAGGCATGATTGAGAGTAAAGTGGATGAGGAAGCGTATTTGCGACGTTTTAAGGCAGAAACAGTGAAATGAAGATTGTTCTTTTCACGGACCTTGATGGCACACTTCTCCGTCTCTCTGATTATTCTTACGATGTGGCACTCCCTGCTATTGCTGCATTAAAGGAGCGGAAAGTGCCCGTTGTGTTCTGCACCGCGAAGACATTGAGTGAGAACGAGTACTATCGTGCCGAGCTGGGTATCGAAGACCCTTTTATTGTTGAGAATGGTGGTGCAATTTTTGTCCCCCGGGACTACTTCTCTTTCGATTTCCCTTATAGTAATGAGCAGGGGCGTTATTATGTCATCGAGTTTGGTGCACGATACGACGAGTTGCGAGCGGCGCTGGACGCTATAAGGGCGGAGACGGGTTTTAAAATCACAGGGTTCGGTGATATGACGGTGGAAGAAGTTGCGGAAGATGCGAATCTGAGCATAGAGCAGGCGAAACGTGCGAAAGCCAAGGTATATAATGAGAGTTTCATATTTGACGAGCCGAAGGACAAGGAACCGATATTGTTTGAGAAGGTGCAGGAGAAAGGGTTCAGTCTCACGCACGGTGGACGGTACTACAACATACACGGGCGAAACGCAGACAAGGGTAGAGCGGTTAAAATACTCACTGAACTGTTCAAACGAGAATATGGCGCCGTGATGACGATAGGTGTGGGCGACAGCAAGAACGACATACCAATGCTGAAAGCAGTGGATCAGCCAGCGGTTGTGAAGAGACCGGACGGTACATGGCTCGAAGTCCCGCACGGGCTTGAAAACATGTATAAGGCGGAGGGTGAGGGACCTGAGGGGTGGGTGGAGGTGGTGGAGAGGTTTATATTATCATAGTGGGTCCGATGCGATTCGAACGCATGACCTTCGCCTCGTAAAGGCGACGTCATAACCACCTAGACCACGGACCCCTCGCATTTAAAATTGGTTGATTATATATTTATTACTTCCCTTATTTTAAGATAAGATGCGAGGTGGATTCAGGAAAGGAATAAGTCCCAAGAAGTTGAACCAGATGATGAAGCAGACGGGAATAAACGTAGAAGAGCTGAGCGAAGTCAGGGAAGTGATAATAAGAACAGCAGATACCGAGCTGGTATTCACAGACCCCGCTGTTACGATTGTGGAAGCAAAAGGTATCAAAATGTATCAGATAGCGGGTACACCGGAGGAGCATATCCGGATATCAGATGACGATGTGAAGCTGGTGATGGAGAAAGCGGGCTGCAGTGAAGATGAGGCGCGAGCGGCACTGGAGGAAGCGAACGGAGATCTTGTGGATGCTATCTCCAGGCTCTGTGAGGAATGAAGATTCTACCAAGGAGAATAGGAATCGTATGCCGGGGTGAGCCAAAGGATATACCGGTATTAAAGGAGTTAGTTGAGGGCATTGACGCCGATCTCGAGGTCATACCGGATTCTGATTCGGCTAAGAAGCTCGGACTGCGAGGTCAGAGTATAGAAGATATGGACGTGGATTTACTGGTCTGTGTCGGCGGTGATGGCACTATACTGCGCACACTCCATTATTTAAAGCGTCCTATACCGGTACTGGGAGTCAATACCGGCATGATGGGGTTCTTAGCACGGATTCAGCCGGAGAATGCGGTATCCAGCCTGAGGAAGATCGTATTCGATGGTTTTGAAGTGGAGAGGCGAGAGCGGCTCTCTGTTCGCGTGATGGAAGAGGAGATGCCATACGCGATGAATGAAGCGGTGGTAATAACAGCGAAGCCGGGTAAGATGCTGCATTTTGCGATATTCGTGGATGACGAAGAGCTGGAAGAGCTGAGGGCTGATGGTGTCGTCTTCGCCACGCCGACCGGCAGTACAGCGTACGCAATGAGCGCGGGTGGACCTATCGTGGATCCGAAAGTGAATGCAACGATAATAGTACCAATTGCACCTTTCAAACTCTCAGCGAGACCCACCGTTGTTGATATAAATAGCGAGATAACCCTGGAGCTACGCGGGACAAAGGCTGCGGAACTGGTCATAGACGGTCAATTTTATCGAAAACTGAGTAGAGAGGAGAAGATAAAGATAACGAAGGGTGAGTATGTTCTATTCGTAAAACTACCGGACAGGTACTTCTCACGGCTACAGGACAAGTTGCGAAGTGGAAAAGACATATAATATAATGTCATTATTGGTAAATGGAGGAGAGTAGCGATGAAAAAAGGGAGGATGTTCGCGCAGAACCTTAATTTAAAGGAGGTTATAGATTCTGAAGGTCGAGAGCTGGGCGTTTTGCATAACATCGTGATGGATCCAAATACCGGTATTCTGACCAAGCTTGTGATAGAGCCTGCCTCAGGGCTTGATACGAGCGGGTTTAAGAAGGAGAGCAATTACATATTCCTACCATTTGATGCGGTCAAGTCAGTGCGGGACGTAATAGTGCTGGATAGTGAGAGGCTGAGACGGGCGTGACGGGATTCGAACCCGCGATTTGCAGCTTAGGAGGCTGCCGCCGTATCCTGACTAGGCCACACGCCCATTATTAAAATAAGTTTTATTCTTTGTAAACTTCTTCGTTTAATAAATCATGACTTCACTGCAGCAAGAGGTGAAGCGAGCAGCGGAGGTAATAAAGAAGCATGGATATGCCAGGGTGGTATCACACTACGATGCGGATGGTATAACTGCTGCGGGTATACTTTGCAATGCTCTTATTCGCCTGGGAATACAGTTCCATGCAACGATAACAAGCAAGCTTGACAGGGCAGCCATAGCAGGGTTGAATGAAGAACTTGTTATCATAGCGGATATGGGTACTGCGCAGATGGGGCTGATCAGTGAGTTTCTGGGCGATACAGATGTGGTAATCATGGATCATCATACCGCATCTTCTTTTAAGTGCCCTTCTTCTTCCGTTCTTATCAACCCCAATCGCTTCTCAAGCAATGTAGAGCTTTGTGCTGCGGGCATTTCTTATCTCGTTGTGAGGTTATTGGGTGCGGAAAAGGCTAAACAGGGCAATGTGGATCTTGCGGGTCTTGCTATTGCAGGCACGATGGGGGACAAACTCCCGCTGGACCGTGGTATAAACAAGCTCATTCTGGAAGAGGCGATAGAAGAAGGTGTTATCACTACGGGAAGAGGCTTGAAGCTGGGCGATGGTAAGATTCGTGATTTGATTCTCCACGCCACGGATCCATATACACCGCTTGTGGGTAAGACAGACCGTGTGGATGCATTTCTGCAGAAGCTTGGTATAGAAGGAGAGTGCAGCGCAAGAGACCTGGCTGAGGATGCACTCGGTCGGTTGTGTTCTGCGTTATTAGCCATTGCGAAGGAGTCAAACACGTACTTGAGCGAGGATGCACTGGTAGGGACAACCTATACACTCAATTTCGAGGTTGTACCTGATGCACGTGATTTCATGCGTATGGTGGATGCCTGTGGCAGATTTGGGAAGGGTGGCATGGGCATAGGGCTCTGCCTGCGAGAAGCGAGTCTGGTGGAAGAGGCGAGGGCACTGTACATGCAGTTCCAGAATAAACTCGTATCTGAGCTGACCAGGCTGGAGACGGCGAAAGAGGAGGGTATAAAAGAGCTTTCGAATATATGCTACCTGTACGTACAGGAGAAGGGTATAACAGGTGTTCTGGCTGGTATCATTGCAGAGTATGTGCATACAGAAAGCCCTGTGATTGTATTGAACCGTAAGAACGAGCAGAGCGATGTCAAAGTATCGGCTCGATGCAGCAGGAAACTGGTGAAGGAGGGCGGGATAAATCTTGCGGAAGCTATGGAGCATGCAGCGGGCGAGGTGGGTGGTTATGGCGGTGGACATCCCGTAGCGTCCGGTGCATCCATCCCGGAAGGCACCGAGGAACGGTTCTTAGCTGCTGTTGACCGGATAATAGGTGAGCAGATACAGAGGCAGAGGGTGTAGGTGTAAATGGACATAAACGAGGTAATATCCGCGTATCGTGCGGAGATAAATCGGCATTTAGAATCGTTCCTGTCGAAGAAGGAGGAAGAAGCAGCCAGAATATCGCCGTATGTTGGCGCTCTGGTCGCGAATGCGAAGGAGTATACACTACGTGGTGGCAAGCGGCTCAGACCCATATTCTTCATCTATGGTTATAAGTGCTTATCGGCGGATAACGAAGAAGCGATTATAGATGCCGCTATCAGTATTGAACTGATGCAGAGCTATCTATTGATCCATGATGACATAATGGACGAGGATGAACTGCGCAGGGGTAAGCCTACATTTCATGTACTCTACCGCGAGATGTGTGAGCGTGAATTCGGGCACTCGAAATCTCACAGATTCGGTGAGAACATGGCGATTATCACCGGTGATCTACTGGAGTCATACGGTGAGGAGGTGCTGGCTGGTGCGGATTTCGATGCGGAATATGTCAGGAAGGCGCTGTGCAAGTACCTGGAGGTAGTGAGGAATGTTGGCTATGGGCAGATACTGGATGTACTATCGGAACGCAAAGGGGCTATTACAACCGATGATGTACTGATGATACACAAACTGAAGACTGCGAGCTATACAATAGAGGGACCTCTTCAGATCGGTGCTATTCTGGCGGGTGCGGAAGAGAGCGACCTGAGGGTTATGAGTGATTATGGTATACCACTGGGCATAGCATTCCAGATACAGGACGATATACTGGGCATGTTCGGCGATAAGCACAGGATAGGCAAGCCCGTTGGCTCTGACATACGTGAGGGCAAGAAGACACTGCTGATACTGTATGCGCTGGAGCACTGTAACGATGACGAGCGGGAATTCATAAAGAAAAAACTGGGTAGTGGTCTCACGGAGGATGAGATAGAAAGGGTCAGGGATATAGTGATAAGAACGGGCTCGCTCGATTATTCCCGGGGTATGGTAAGGGCTAATATCGAGAAGGCGAAGAATGCAATGAAGAACTCAGATTTCCGTACGGAAGCGAAGGAATTCCTGATTAAAATCTGCGATTATATAGCCAGCCGTGAGTATTGAGCTGGTGTTTTATCTGTCATCTGTCGCGGTATCTGACTTCAACGGTCATAAGCTCTTTCGCCACTTCTACATTCTCAAATACTCGTTTCGCTTCCGCTTCCAGCTTAGCTGCACTCTCGAGGTCGGAATATCGTGCACTTATGTGTGTGAGTATCAGTCTTCGCACACCTGCCTGCTTCGCCACTTCCGCTGCTTCCCGTGCAGTTGAATGCATGTACTCTATTGCGTACTGTTTCACCTCCTCGGACATCGTGCCATCGTGTATCAGCAAATCAGCATCTCTGCTCGCCTCCACCACGCTCGCACAGGGTCGTGTATCGCCGGTATATACGATCTTCCGTCCGGGTCTCGGGGGTCCCAGCACCTGGTCCGGGCTTATCTCGCGTCCGTTAACCGTGACCGTATGCCCGGACTGCAATTTTGAGAACAGCGGTCCGGGTTTTATACCGAGTTCTATCGCTCTATCGCGATTGAACCGCCCGGGTCGCATATCCTCTTCCAGGACATAGCCTATGCTCGTAACGTTATGCTCGGTCTTTATCGCTTTGATACTGTACTTATCACGCCTGACCACAGACCCGGGTTCCAGTTCTATCGCCTTCACTTCGAAGCCTTTGCCAGCGTAACCGAGTGATAGGAGATGATACAGGAACTTATCAACATGTCGGGGTCCAAATATTTCTAAAGGCTCTTTCCGACCCTGTAAAGCCATCGTCTGCAACAGACCCGGGATACCGAGCACATGGTCGGCATGGAAATGCGTGATGAATATGGCACGAAGAGCCATTCCCGTCTTCGCTCGCATCATCTGACGCTGGGTACCCTCACCACAGTCGAAGAGCATCAGCTCACCCTCCCGGTTCACCGCTATTGCCGAGGGGTTCCTGTTCGGTGTGGGCGTTGAACCACCGGTACCGAGGAAAGTTATACGGAGCATTATATATAAGGAGGTTTTTAAAAGCATAAAAGCAGCTTTAAATATATACCCATGCACATAGCTTCTTCTCCACGCATTCCACTATCAGGTACAAAAATAGCCCGAGCAATGCCATAGCCACTATTGAGGCGTATAATGCGGGATAATCCATCTTGCTCCAGGCATACATGATCATGTATCCCAGCCCTTTCTCGGTTGCAAAAGATTCAACGAAGAACAGCACTGCGATTGATGTACCCACGCTTATCCGGATAGCCGTGAGTATCTTCGGCAGACATGCAGGCAGTATAACATGCCGATATACGTCTTTTGTGGTTGCACCCAGGGAGAGCAGTGAGTAGATGTAGTTCACACTCAGATTGCGTGCCGCATCGCGTGTGGTCACTAAAATCTGGAAGAAGACTATTATCGCTATCAGTACTATCTTGGAGAGATCACCGATACCAAACATGAGAATGATCAAAGGCAGGAGCACTATATGCGGTATCGGGTACAGGAGATAAATAACCGGTGCAATGAACTTATCAACCCGGTTGATGTAGCATAGTAGACCGAGAGGCACGGCGAACGAGCCCGCAAGTGCGATACCATATACGACCCTGAACGCACTGATGAGGATATGATAGCCGAGATCCGCCCGGATACCTGCTATGAATGCATAAAATACCGACAAAGGTGTCGGCAGTTCCGGAGAATCCAGCATGAACGAAGCAAGATACCAGAGCCCTATCAAGAGCAGTGCAGCGATTATATAGCTGGTGGGATGTTCTGCCTGACCTCGCGGCATTTAGAGAAGAAAGCCTCCTTGGTTCTATAATTCGCGTCACCCGCATTTAAATTCTCTATTATATTCACCACATGACCCGGTCTGGGAGATAGTACAATTATCTCCTTACCGAGAAATACTGCCTCCTCTATGCTATGCGTTACCAGTACCATTGTCATCCCGTTATCCTTCCATAACCTGAGCAGGAAATTCTGCAATGCTTCACGCGTCAGTGCATCAAGTGAAGATAGCGGTTCGTCCATCAGGAGTATCCTGGGTTTTAACGCCAGTGCCCTTGCAAATCCCACCCGCTGCTGCATACCGCCCGATAGCTGGTCTGGATAGTGATTCGCGAAACTTCGTAACCCCAGCCTGTCCAGAAGAGAAAGTACTATCCGTTTTCGCTCGCTCCTGGGTATGCCACGCATCTGTAAGCCCAGATCGATATTCTCATATATGGTCTTCCATGGGAATAGTCCGTAATTCTGGAGTATCAGGGCTACTTCACGGGGCTGCACACCAAGCTGTACAACACCTTCTGTTGGCTTAAGAATACCAGCCAGGATGAAGAGGAGAGTGGTCTTACCACAGCCAGAGGGACCGATGATCGAACAGCTCGCACCGTCCTGTATAACGAAATTGACATCACGCAATGCCTCTGTGCCATCCGGATACACCATGCTCAGGTTCTTTGCTTCTATCATTCACCCCATATTTCTCACCCAGGCAAGCCAGACAGTATCCGCGTAAGTGACCGGTTTCTGGATCAGATCCTTGCTCTTCAACCATTGAATAACCGAATAAAAGTCAGCTTCCGGGTATGGCTGGGGTTGCATATACGTAGCCATCTTATAGCCCGGTGCTATCTGCGGAGGCATGTGCGTCTTCTCCACGAGTAGCGTACGGTACTTCTCGGGATCGGTATTTATACGCCGTACTGCATCGCCGTATGCCTCCAGGAACTTATGCACCAGCTCAGGATTATCATCTATGAAATCACCACGGAATACTATCACAGTCTGCGATATCGTCCGGTTTTCAAGCATAGAATCAGAGATTACCAGTTTTGCACCACTGAAAAGCGCGTAACTCGCCAGCGGCTCGGGGAGCGTAGCAGCGTCTATCTCACCGCTCAGCAGCATCTGCATACGCAATGGCACCTTCTTCACCTCCACCTTCTCCACCGGCGTGGCTCCTATCAAAGCATCAGTTATGTATTCTATGATGGTATTGCTGGAGATGCCTATCTTCTTGCCGCTCAGGTCGCTAACCGAGGTTATGCTGGAATGAGGCGATGCGAGTATGGCGAACCGCATCTTATCAGGTGTCTCCTGCAGCTCAAGCGATACTATACGGATGTCATAACCTGCATTTCGCAACAGGATAACACCCACCGGGTCGTTCTCCGCCGCTATTAGCTCACCTGCGGTGAGTGCACTGTCACGCTCCATAGCGCTCTGGAACGGTATTATCTCAACGTTCAGTCCATAACTGTTGAATATGCCCTCCTGTGCGGCGACGTAATACGGTAAAGTCGCTTCGTCTGGCATCAAACCTATCTTTATAGCACCGGCTTCCTGTTTCGTTACACAGCCGCAGGCACAGCACACCAGAGCCACCACAACCAATGCAATGAATATACCTTCACGCATGGTTCTCTCATTTTATGAATATCCAATTTAAATCTGCTCTTTACTGTACTCCACACCCATATTTGTGAATATATCATGTCATGATATGCGGTTCTTCTCTTTTCTCTCCACCACGATCCGCTCTATACGGGTATCTGGATAATTACCGGTCTCATCCTTCTCCTCCGATTTCACCATATCCCAGATGGTAAGCAGAGCCACGGATAGACCATGCAGTGCATCCATCTCCACACCAGTCTTACCAACCGACTTGACCATCACCCGCGCGGTTATTTCGTCTTCACGTGTTATGAATTCAACATCTACCGCGTCTATATTCACGTGATGGCATAACGGAATCGCTTCCGGTGTCCTCTTCACGGCAAGAATCGCCGCTATCCGGGCACAGGCGAATACATCTCCTTTCTTTAGCGATCCGTTCTTCACCTTCTCGATCGTACGGGGTTTCAATTTTATACTGCCCGATGCCACTGCCGTTCTTGCCATATCCTCTTTTCCACTTATATCCACCATGCGTGGCATTTCTAACCTGGCATTTCGTATTAAAATACTCTTATTTTTTCACTGCACCAACCTGAAAGCAGGTATCCAATCTTCGTGCTTTATTCCATTTGCATCAATGAACGAGGTGCAATTGATGAATGAACCGTCCAGAGTAGTGTGCTCCGGTC
>JAODGV010000053.1 GCA_025464425.1 Methanosarcinales archaeon
AGGAACATCACTTCGCTCATCCCATCGGCTTTATTTATGGCATTTCATTTATATATAAAAGAAACTAACCGAAATCAGGCAATAAAAAAGGAAGTTTAATCTAACAAAGCCGGTAATGTATAAATAATGGTGGACATAACCGGTGAGGTATTGCGAATCATACCACACGATGACGCAGCACCTGTTGATCTTATCGTCGCAGATGCATTCCAGTACTGGCGTGTATCACTCTGGGATGACAGAGTAGCCAGTGCGATAAAGGTAGGCGACGTATTGAGGATCGAGAATGCACGGACGGGCAAGGTAGCATCCAGACTGCATGCCGGTAAATATACAACCATAACCCCGGATCGGCTGACATCGCCCGCATTGAGTCGTATGCATGCGCAGAACCTCACCGTGCTCGCTGTTGCGAGACCGGAGAAGGGGCGAGTCTGCATCGCCGGCATAAACGACCGGGGCGAATGGATAAGACCGCAGGGCGTTTATGTCCCGGATGTCTTCCCGCAGCACGGCGAAGAGCGATTCAGGAACCTCTGTGTCTCAAAGATATATGTTGATGCATGGCACGGCAGGCATACGCGCAGAGAGGACCGCTTCTTCATATATGGTGCGGGTATAGTACATACGCTGAGCGATACCGAGCGCAAAGAATTTCTGGAAGAGCACGTGGATACATCGGTTGATTCTGTATTCAGCACTGGCAGAAGTCTCGGCTTGATAAAGCCAAGGATTCTACACGTATATGAGCAGTCTCTGCCCGATAAGAGCCATGAAACCTATATCAGGTTCAATTTCAGAGACGCCAGCGGCAGACTATATCGTGGCTGGTCATGCCGGTGCAACGCATTCTACAAATTATGGGATGAAATGAAACGCAGGCATAGATTCACTTATCGCTGGCGTATACATCGCTATCTCAAGAAGAACAGGACTTATCTCGCAATTGGACTCACATACACGGATTATGGTGCAGGAAATCTGAAATACGGTGCATACCCAATGATCGTGGGTGTGCACGTGGTAAAGGAGGTGAATAGGGTTATGGAAGTGAGGACAGTGCTTGTAGAGCCGAAGACTGAGGAGAACATCGGTGCTGTGGCTCGTGTGTTGAAGAATTTCGGGTTTCATGACCTCTGCATGGTCAAGCCGACACGCATTGGCGATAAAGCAATTGCTGTTGCTTCTCATGCCCGTGACCTGCTGGCGGCAGCGCGAATCGTGGATACAATAGAAGAAGCAGTTGAGAATGCCTCTATCATTGCGGGTACCACATCGAAACGCGGCATTTCCATGAGTAAACATCTCAGGGTGCGCGCATTAACGCCGTACGAGCTGAAAACAAAGGTGAGAGGTAGGGAAGGCGTTTTGGCACTACTCTTTGGTAGAGAGGATATTGGACTGCTGAACGAGGAGTTGAAACGCTGTGACCTGGTTGTTACCATCCCCGCGGTTGAGGAATATCCGGTGATGAACCTTTCACATGCCGTTGCGATTATCATCTACGAATTGAGAA
This sequence comes from Methanosarcinales archaeon, assembly GCA_025464425.1. GTDB lineage: Archaea > Halobacteriota > Syntropharchaeia > Alkanophagales > Methanospirareceae > G60ANME1. Next base: position 1,517 of record JAODGV010000053.1, read on the forward strand.
ACGCTGATTCCGCTCGCAATCCGATAAAGCTGGCGAGTGTTGAGGATAAGGAGCGGCTATTCGAGCATATACAGTCTTTCCTGGATGAGATCGGGTATAAGGAGCACAAAAAAGAGCGGACTATGCTGATGCTACGGCGAGTATTCGGCAGAGCGGAACTTACCGCGGGCGAAGTGCGAACCATGAGGGGCATTCTGAGGAAAGCGGAATGGAAGATTTGTAATCCCTGAGATTAGCCCGGTATACTGTGCAGTGGACACGCAATCCAGACCATCTGTCCTGTTTTTCGTTTTACAATTTGATCTTTGCAATTGCGCATTTAGCATATCCGCGGCACCGGGTCGGCTATCGGCGGCTCCACTATCCTGTGACCGCCAACCCGCGTCTTCATCACCACCCCCCTCACCTTCTTCGTCACTGAACCTATTATCTCCGCGTCCTTTCCCTCTCCTGTTCCTCTCAGTGCATCAAGCACATCCTCCGCTCGCTCTTTTACAACGCCCATCACCACCTTACCCTCATTCCCTACTTCCAGTGGATCTATCCCCAACATTTCGCATGCGTTTCTGACTGATTCCCTTATCGGTATCTTCTCCTCCTCTATCAGAATACCTACTCTCGATTTCTCACTGAATTCATTGAGTGAATTTGCCAGTCCACCTCTCGTTGGATCCTTCATAGCCACCACGCCCCCTGTCTCAAGCACTTCATGAATAAGCTTATTCAAAGGCGTTACGTCTGATTTCAAATCGGTATCAAACCCGAATCCTTCCCTGAATGAGAGCAAAGCTACACCGTGGTCACCGATGTAACCGGAAACGATTATTTTATC